>NZ_JAGQBE010000038.1 GCF_024345475.1 Cyanobium sp. T1B-Tous | reverse complement strand
GCACCGCCGCCGCGGCCCACCGTGGCGCCGTAGTCGCCCCCAGGGGGCTGGGCGGCGATCCAGCCCTCCACCAGGCCGCAGCGGTCCTTGCGGGGTTTGGGGTTGTAGGGGGTGGTGGTCTTGAAGCCCTGCTCACGCCAGGTGGCGGCGGCGCTGCAGAAGCTCGCCTCCAGGGCCCGGCCGTGGGTGCTCCAGCGCGCCTGGAACTGGCCCCAGGCCTCGGCCCAGAGGGCCTCCAGCTGGTCCGGCAGGGGGGCCTCAACCGCGAATCCGCTTGGCAGGGGGTCGAGCTGCAGGGCGGGGTCGCCATCGAGGCTGCCCAACAGGGCTTCCAGGGTCTCCGGACCCTTCACCCACGTCTGCAGGCCGGCCACCAGGTGGCTGGCCAGGGGCAGCACCTGCTGCTGCCAGTAGTCGTGGGCCACCTGCCGCACCAGGGTGCCCTTCTCGGTTTCGAGTTGCAGCTCCGGGGGCAGGCCGGCCTCCAGGGCGTGGCGCTGCAGGGTGCGGCGGCAGAAGCCGTGAATGGTGGTGATGTCGGCGGCATCGAGCTCCTCGAGGGCCAGCAGCAGGCGGGCCCGGAGTCGGTCGCTGCGGGGCCGCTGCTGCTCCAGCCAGGCGGCGAGGGTGGGGTCGGGCGCCTCCAGCTCGGGATTTTCCAACCCCGCCAGGGCCCGCTGCAGCCGCTGGCCGATGCGGTCGCGCAGCTCGGCCGCGGCGGCGTCGGTGAAGGTCACCACCAGCAGTTGGTGCAGGTCCAGCTCGGCCTCGCCCACGTAGCGCAGCACCAGCTGGGCCAGGGCAAAGGTCTTGCCGGTGCCGGCGCTGGCCTCCAGCAGGCGCAGGCCCGGTTCGAGCGGGAAGGTGTTGGCCTCGAAGCGCTGCTCAGGCGCCGGGATCGCCGTCATGGCAGTTGCTCCCGCAGGGGGCCGAGCAGGATCTCGGCCTGGGCGGCCACCTCCCCACTGGCCAGCAGGGCACTGCCGCTGAGCTCGGTGCCGAAGCAGAGGGCCTGCTCCGGCTCCTGCCGTTCGCCCCGGGATCGCTCCGTGCCCTCCCAGGTTTCGATCGCCTGGTCGGCGCCCTTCTCCACAAGGGCCCAGCCGGTTTCCGGGGGCACGGGCCAGCAGCGCTGGCGCCAGGCTTCGCGCAGCTCCGCCAGCCGCTCCAGTTCCTGCCGGGCCGTGGCCCCATCGGGGGGCACCAGGCGTAGCTCCACGCCGAAGTCCCGCTCGCCCCGGGCCACCAGCACCGCCGCTGAGGGGGCCTGGTCGGCGGCGGCGGCCAGCAGCAGGGCCAGCCAGAGCTCCAGGCGCTGGCGGCTGCGGGGGCGGGCCGGGTGCAGCACCACCAGGGAGGAGCCCCGCCACAGCAGCTCCTGCTGCCAGCCCTGCCACTGGGCCAGGGCCCGGCGTTCGGGTCCCAGGGCCTCCAGGGTGGTGTGCAGGCTGTGCCAGCGCCGGCTCAGGCCGGCGGCCTCCAGCCGCCCGGCCGCCAGGGGCGGCAGCAGACCCGTGCCCCGGTGGCGTTCCAGCCAGGTTTCGGGCGCGTCGAGGCTTGCCGCCCCGGGGTCGCTGAGGGCCTGGCGCAGCAGGGCGGCCCGGCTGCGCTCATCGAGGCTGAGGGGCTCGAGGTCGTCGAGGCTGTCGGCCCATTCCCGGGGCCGCAGCCCCAGGGAGCGCAGCCAGTTGGCCTGGGGGGCCAGCAGCCACTCGCGCAGGTCGGCCGTGGCCTCCAACTCCCCGCGTCCCTGCTCCAGGTTGGGCGGGCCGGGGGGGGTGCTCGCCGCCAGGGACAGGGGTGGGGCCAGGGCGGCGGGCTGGTCCAGCAGCTGGCGGGCCTCCAGCAGCCGCCGGTCGCAGCTGCCCGGGGGGCGTTCCCCGATCGGTTGGAAGTTGGCCCGGTCGAGGGGGTTGGCGGGATGGTCCACCAGCAGGCCATCGCCCTGGCCGGGCAGCTGGCCCTGCAGCCATTCCAGCCACTGGCGCACCGGGGTGGCCGGCGGCAGCTCCTCCCCACTGCGGGGGTCGCGGCTGCTCCAGGTCACCAGCAGGTGATCGCGGGTCGAGAGCAGGGCCTCCAGCAGCACATAGCGGTCCTGGTCGGCCGGGTTGGGATCACCCAGGCGGCGCTGCTGCTCGAGCAGGTGGAAGCCGGGCCGCTGGCTCTGGCGGGGGAAACTGCCCGCATCCAGCCCCATCAACACGATCACCCGGTGGGGAATCGCCCGCATCGGTTCCAGGGCGCTGATCGTGAGGGCACCGCTGCGGTGGCCGAAGCGGCCCGAATCGGCGGCCAGCCGCTCGTCGAGCACGGCCGCCACCACCGGTGCGGCCAGCTCGAGGGCGCAGCCCGCGGCGGCCTGCTGCCAGTCGTCGATGGCGGCCAGCACCAGGGGCAGCTCCCAGGCCTGGCTTCCGCCCTCGCCGAACAGGTCGGTGAGCAGGGCCCGCAGGCCGCTGGCCCAGGCCTCGCAGGGGCGGGGACGGCGCAGCTCCGTCAGCCAGTGGCGCAGCCGGGTGAGCAGGTGCAGCCAGCGGCCCAGCAGCTCCACACCCACCCCACTGGCCAGGGGGGCGGTGTCGGCGGGGGCCAGGCCGGGCTCCTCGGGCAGCACCAGGCCCAGCAGCAGCCGGTCGATGGCCCAGGCCAGGCTGCCGCTGGCCAGCCCGCCCCGCTCGGCGGCATCGAGGCCCCAGTGGAAGCCGCAGCGTTGCAGCAGGGGATGGAGCGCCGCCAGTTCGGCCCCGCTGAGCTGGAAGTGCTCCTGCAGCACCGCACTCTCCAGCAGGGTTTCCAGGGCGGAGGCGGTGAGCCGTTCCCCCGCCAGTCGCAGCAGCTCCAGCAGGCTGCGGCTGAGGCTGGCATCGCTCTGCTGGCTGCGGTCGGTGAGTCGCCAGTTGAGTGTCACCCCCGTCGCTTCGCCATCGCCGAACACGGCGGCCACCAGGGGGGCCAGCCCATCCACCTGGGGGGTCATCACCAGCACATCCCGGGGCTGGAGCGTGGGGTCGGCGGCCATCAGCTGCAGGATGCGATCCCGCACGATCTGCACCTGGCGCAGGGGGCCGGGACAGCGGTGGAACTCCAGGGAGCTGTCTCCTGAGGCCCGCTGCAGCTGGGGGTGTCCAGCCGGATCCGCCAGTTGCTGCTGCAGCTGATGGAGCAGGGGAGCAGGCCCTTCCCCGCGATGGCCCCTGGCGGGCGCCACGAACAGATCCTTCTCCTCCCACTGGCCCAGACGGCTGTCGCCGCTGCCTTCGAGCAGCTGCTGAAATTCGCCCCCCAGGCGCCCGAAACGGGCCTCCAGGCCGGAGGCCTGCAGCAGCCAGTCGCCGTCCAGGGGCTGTTGCAGGGCGATCGCGTCGCTCAGCACCCGCCGGCGACTGGTGCAGCGCTGCCAGAGGTCGCGGCAGGGGGTGAGCAGGTAGAGGTCCACGTTGGTGTGGATGCTGAGGGCCTGGAGCAGCTGCACCTGGATTGGGGCCAGGCTGCTGAGGCCAAACAGGCGCAGGGGATCGGGCAGGCTGCCGGCGGGTGGGGGCCCTTCCTGGAGCAGGGCGATGGCCTCGAGCACCCGCAGGCCAAAGGGCTTGACGCCCAGGCGCTCCCCCAGCCGCAGCACCAGAAGCCGCTGCCAGGCCGCACTGTCGCCCAGGGCTGGGGTGCGCCCGTCCCACCAGCTCTCCAGCACATCCGGGCGGTAGAGGGCGAGGTCGTCGAGGGCATCGGCGATGCTGCGGCCCAGCTGCCAGCGGGCCAGGTCGAGCTCCTGGTCGTTGCCTTGGCGACGCCCCAACCAGTGCCGCAGGGCGGCGGCTTCCGGCTGCTCCACCAGCTCCGGCAGCAGCTCCAGCACGGGCCACACCAGCTGGCTGGCCCGCCAGGGGTCGGCGTCGCCGCTGCCGTGGCCCAGCAGGGCTTGCACGATCTGGCGCAGCTGGCTGCCGGGGAAGGGGTAGCGGATGTTGGCCGCGATGCCCCCCAGTCCCACCGCCAGCTGCTCGCCCAGCCAGCGGCTGGTGGGCCAGGTGTTCACCACCACCTGCACCGTCTCGCACGGGCCCGGCGGATTGAGCCGCAGCTGGGCAGCCAGGAGTTCGGCGAGATGTTCAGCCCGGTTGCCCCGGAAAACGGTGAGCAAGGCGTGGGCTCAGCGGTGGGCCATCAGGGCAGGCAGCCCGCCAGCTGCTGGCTGAAGGACGTCATTGCGCGGTCCCGCAGGCCGGGGACAGACCGGATGGCGCCGGTTTCGGGGCAGTAGGCGGAGAGGTCGCCGCCGTAGCAGGCGCCGGTGTCCACCATCACGATCTGGCCGAGGCGCCGGACGTTGGGGCCGGGGGTATGGCCGATCACCACATCGCCGAAGCGCCCGTCGTAGGCCTGCCAGAAGGGCATGCGGATGGAGAGGTCCGGTTCCCAGCTGGTGGGATCGAAGCCGGCGTGGGTGGCCACCCAGCCCGGCCCGCCGTAGGTGCAGGGCAGCCGCTCGAGGCGCTCCTGCCAGATGCGGGAGTGGCGATCGCCGAGTTGGCGGTAGGTGTCACACCCGGCCAGGGCCCGGTGGGCCATCCAGTTGCCGTGGTGCAGGGCGGCCACCAGGTCGGCTTCGTGGTTGCCCTTGAGCCACACCCCCCGGCCAGACTCCACCAGCCCCCAGGCCAGCTCCATGGTGCGGCGGATCTGGGGCCCCCGGTTGATCACATCGCCACACAGCACCAGCCGATCCCCGGCCGGAAGCTCGGCCACCAGCCGTTCGAGCGAGTCGGCGCAGCCGTGAACGTCCCCGATCACCCAATGGTGGCAGGCACGGGAGGGGGACGTCATCAGTCCATCGCGTTGGATCCAGTCTTGCCTCCCCACCGTCTCCTTGTCAGCCCCCCCCCGACCGGCCAGCGCTGGTACGGTCGCCCCAGCGCTGTCGAGATCCCGATGAACCCAGCCTCGTTGTCGGTGGGGCAGCGGGTGAATGCCCTGGTGAAGGCCCTCAATGGGGCCAAGCGCACCAATGAGGCCCTGGCCCGCTGCAGCAATGGGGAAGAGATGCTCGACGTGCTGCTCGATGCCTCGGCCAAGCTCGGGCTGGGTCTGACCCGCCAGCAGCTGGCCAACACACCGCCGATTCGCGACTGGGTGTGGTGGAAGAACAAGGAGGCGCTGCTCACCATCGGCGACAACAAGCCCCGCTACCAGCAGGACGGCGGCCAGGGCCGGGCTGAGCCGGCTGCATCCGGTGAGGAGGCTCCGCGCAAGCGCTTTCTGGGCCTGTTTTAAGCCGCGCTGGCCAGGGCGTCGGGAATCGCGGCGCTGGGTGCCTCAAAACGGCCGCAGGCCACGAACTCCAGCCGCAGTTTCAGGAAGGTGATGAACTTCTCATCGGTGGACACCACCGCGGCGGCCGGCCTGGGCACCGCACTGCCGATGGGCTCGAGTTCGGGAGCCTCGAGGAAGGCAGGGCGTTTCACCAGCCAGAAATCAATCGCCTTGCCCTGTTCGCCGTAGTGGCGCACCCGCTCCCGCAGCACCTCCTCCAGGGGCTCCTCCACGGTGAGGAACGTCTCGCTGGCGGCAATGAAGTGATAGGTGCTCATGGCTGGCGGCTGCCGAACAGGGGGTCGCGGCGGGGATTCTGAATCAGCGCCTTCATCTGCCGTACCGCCGCCTCCAGACCCACCGCCAGGGCGCGGGCCACGATCGTGTGGCCGATGTTGAGCTCCTCCATCCCCTCAATGGCGGCCACCGGCTCCACGTTCTGGTAGGTGAGGCCGTGGCCGGCATTCACCCGCAACCCAAGGCTGCGGGCCATGAAGCTGCCCTCGGTGAGGCGGGCCAGCTCGCGGGGTTGGTGCGGCCAATCGGCTTCGGCGTAGCTGCCGGTGTGCAGTTCCACCCAGCGGGCACCCGTGGCCCGGCTGGCCTCGAGTTGGGCGGGGTCGGCATCGACAAACAGGCTCACGCCGATGCCGCTGTCCTGCAGCCGGCCCACCAGGCCGGTGAGGGCCTGCTGTTGGCCGGCCACATCCAGGCCCCCCTCGGTGGTTACTTCCTGGCGCTTCTCGGGCACCAGGGTCACCATGTCGGGTCGGATCCGCAGGGCGATCGCCTCCATCTCGGCGGTGGCGGCCATCTCCAGGTTGAGCCGGCTGCGCACCGTTTGCCGCAGCAGCTCCACATCGCGGTCCTGGATGTGGCGGCGGTCTTCGCGCAGGTGCACGGTGATGCCGTCAGCGCCGCCCAGTTCCGCCAGGAGGGCATGGCTCACCGGGTCGGGTTCCACGCTGCGGCGGGCCTGGCGCACGTTGGCGAGGTGGTCGATGTTGACGCCGAGGCTGGCCATGGCGGGGTGGTCTGGCGGGGGGAGGGTCTGGTCGAAATCCTATGGAGCGCCCCTGGGCGGTGCCCCAACTGCCCGTGCCCCGACCTGGACGGCGGCCATGGCCCCTAGCGTCAGAAGTCCTCCCCTTCATGCGGTTGTTGGCGGCGCAGACGGGTTCCACGGCTTCCCTTCCCCAGGTGCGGGAGCGGGGTCTGTGCAACGGCATTAGCCCCTGGCTGTCGCCGCTGGCCATGGTGGCCAGCCAGGACATCGCCCTGCGCCTGTTCTTCCGCTCGGTGCGGGTGCTGGGCCGGGAGTTCCTCCCGACCGCGGGCCCCGTGCTGCTGGCCCCCACCCACCGGGCCCGTTGGGATGCCCTGCTGCTGCCCCACGCCGCTGGCCGCCGCGTCACCGGCCGCGATTGCCGCTTCATGGTGACTGTGGATGAAATGCGCGGCGTGCAGGGCTGGTTCCTGCATCGGCTGGGCTGCTTCCCCGTCAAGCAGGGCCGTCCTTCGATGGCCAGCCTCCGCTACCCGGTCGACCTGCTCGCGGCCGGCGAGCAGTTGGTGGTGTTTCCCGAGGGCCGCATCGTGCGGGAGCAGACGCCCCTGCGGCTGCACCAGGGCCTGGCCCGTCTGGCCCTGCTGGCCGCCGGCCGGGGGGTGTCGGTGCCGGTGGTGCCGGTGGGCCTTGCCTATGGCCATCGTCCGCCCCGCTGGCGGGATGGGGCGGCGCTCTGCTTCGGTCCGCCCCTCAGCCTGGAGGGGCAAGGGCGCGAGGCGGCAGTCGCGTTCACCGACCAGCTGGCGCTGGCGATGGCCACCGCCGAGGCCCGGGCCCGCGGCGCCCTTGGGCTCGCCCCTTAGAGTCAGACCACCTTTTAAGGCCATCTGTGCGTAGGTCGTCCCGCCTGATCTGCGGCTCCCTGTTGGCCGCGCTGGCCCTCGCCGCCCCGCTGGTGCCGGGTGCTGTTCAGGCCCAACAGGATCCCCAACGGGCCCTGGAGTCCTCGGGTAGCCCCTTCAACCTCGAGGCGGTGCGAGCCCTGTTGGCCCGCGGCGATGCCGCCGCCGCCAACGGCAACCTCGCCGAAGCCCGCAAGCTCTACGACCAGGCCCGCGATGCCACCCGCCGGCTGCTGGGCTTCTACCGCGACCTGAGCGGCTCCTTCCGGGGCCTGGATGCCCGCATCCCCCGGGAGATGGACCAGAAGGGCCGTGAGGCCCTGGAAACCATGGCCCAGGCCAACCTGCGCCTGGCGGCCGTGTTCCGCCGCCAGAACCAGCCTGAGGTGGCGGTTCCGCTGCTGGTGGAAGTCGTCAAGGTGATGACCCCGGCCACCCCCGAGGGCCGTAAGGCCTATCAAAACCTGGTGGAGATCGGCTTTGCGGCCACGCCTTACTCCGCCGGGGATGCTGCAGCTCCCGGTAAGTGAGCTCTAGATTCCCGACGTTCGCCGCTTGGTCTCCCCGATGGTGCATCCCGACCAGGTGAAGGCGGCCATCACCCTGGCCATGCCCGATGCCTCCGTGGAGGTGGAAGATCTCACCGGCGGGGGCGACCACCTCCAGGTGACGGTGGTGTCGTCAGCCTTCAACGGGCTCACCCGGGTCAAGCAGCACCAGCTTGTCTATGGCGCCCTGCGCCAGGAACTGGCCAGCGAAGCGATCCACGCCCTGGCCCTGCAAACCTCCACTCCTGTCTGAGTTCATGGAAGCCACCACCCGTCAACGCATTGAAGAGCTGCTGGCGACCAGCCCGGTATTCGTCTTCATGAAGGGCAGCAAGCTGATGCCCCAGTGCGGCTTTTCCAACAACGTGGTGCAGATCCTGCACTCGGTGGGGGTGCCGTTTGACACCTTCGATGTGCTCTCCGATGCGGAGATCCGTCAGGGCATCAAGGAGTTTTCCGAGTGGCCCACCATTCCCCAGGTGTATGTGAAAGGGGAATTCATCGGCGGATCGGACATCTTGATTGAGATGTACAACTCGGGCGAACTGCGCGAGAAGCTCGAGGTGGCCCTGGCCAGCTGAGGCACCCCCACTTCAGGAGCCCCTTGGCTCAGTAGCGCTCGCTTTCGTAGAGGCTGCGCGGGTCGCCGTCTGGGCCGATGAAGCTGGACGGATCCTGGATCCAGCGGTCGATGAGTTCCTCGAGCCTGCGCTGGGTGAGGGGATCCAGCACGGCCGTGCGCCGCAGGGCATGCAGATAGCCGTCGGCGTACAGGCGCAGTTCCGCCGGGCTGTGGAAGCGATGGGCCAGTTCCTGGCAGGCATCACACAGGGATTGGAAGTGCCGGATGGCGTCGGGATGGTGGAGCGCGGTCATGGGGTCAACAACCCTGGGGCCATTCTGGCCCTCCGGGCCAGGGGGTGCGATCGTCAGGGTCTGAGCAAGCGCATCGGCTGATACGCGGTTGCCCTGGCCAACCCCGTTAGCCTGAGGTCACTATCCAACCGGAACCCATCAGCTCAACCTCCCCGCCGGTATCAGCCAGCCTGTCCCCATCCCAGGCCGGAGGTCAGCCCCAACGGGTGCTGGTGGTGGATCCGCACGCCACCCTGCGGACGGTTCTGGCCCAACGGCTGCGCCAGGACGGCCACTTGGCGGCCGCTGTGGCCACAGCCCGAGAAGCTCTGGAGGTGTGCCACGACCAGTCTCCCGATCTGCTGATCAGCGCGGAGCTGCTGGATGAGAGCTCGGCCCTGCGTCTGGCGGCCCAGCTGCGCTGTCCGGTGATGGTGCTGACGGCCCGCACCGGCTCTGAGCCGGTGGTGACCCTGCTCGATGCCGGTGCGGACGACGTGCTGCGCAAGCCCTTCGGCCTGGAGGAACTGGCCGCCCGCTGTCGCACCCTGCTGCGCCGCAGCGGCACCGGCCTGCAGGAGCGGGTGTGTGTCGGCCCCCTGGAGGTGCACGTGCTGTTGCGCCAGGTGACCCTGCGCGACCAGCCGGTGGAGCTCAGCCCCCGGGAATTTGCCCTGCTCTGCGCCCTGTTGATGCCACCGGGGGTGGTGCGCAGCCGCCAGGAACTGCTGCGCATGGCCTGGCCTCCCTTCAGCGGTGGGCCCCGCTCCGTCGATACCCAGGTGCTCACCCTGCGGCGCAAGCTGGAGCAGGCCGGATTGGGAGAAGGGGGTGGCATCGAGACGATGCGCCAACAGGGCTATCGCTTCAGCCTCGAAACCCTGCCCGAAGCCCAAGCCGAGCAGGAGTCGGCCATGCGGCAGCCCCAGAACAGCCTCGTCTGAAGCCCAACCTGGCTGGATCAGGCTGGCATCACCACACTCCAGGCGATCCTGCCCAGGCGAGCCAGCCCAGTTCCCCCACCAGCATGGTCCCGCTCAGCACCGCCAGCAGCTGATAGGTCCAAGGCGGGCTGATCCGGCCGATGGAACTGACGTCGAGGCCCGTTTCCTGGCCGAAGCGGCCCAGAAACTCCTCGAAGGCGGCAACCCGCTGGGGGAGCAGGTAGGCCGATCCATCTGCCGCCCGCACGTAGAACACCCGACCTCCCTGGCTGGTGGCCACCGGGGTGAGCCCCTGAATCGCGCTCCAGGGCAGGCTCCAACCGCGGCGCAGCAGCCAGGCGCACCAGCGGGGGTGGCCCACCCGGATGGTGCTGCCGTTGAGCTCCACCTGTTCGCTGGTGGCGGCCACCACCAGGGCCAGCCCCAGGGGCAGGGCCAGCCAGAGGGTGGTCTGCAGGGCTCCGGTGGCGAGAACGGGGAGGGGGGCCACCAGGGCGAGGTAAAGGCTGATCAGGGTGAAGCGGATCAGGGGCGCCATTGGGTAGCGCGCCTGGATGTCCACCTGCGGGGCGCTCATCGATCCTCGGGGGATCCGGGCAGGGGTTCGATCAGCTCGGGCGGCTGATACCGGCCGCTGAACACCTCCTGCTCCCGGCCTTTCCAGAACTCCCCGAGCCGCATCAGATCGGCATGGGCCTCCTGCAGGCTCGCCATGTAGGCGTCCGGATCCATGCTGTCCTTGGCCTCCTTGAGCTTGGTGAGCCGCAGCAGTTGCAGCATCCAGGGTTTGCCGAGTTCGCCCCGTTGCTCCAGGTAGCGGGCCAGTTCCTCTGAACTGGGGGTCGGGATGCCGGGCATTCCTTGCTTGAGGACAAGAGGGTCCAGGCTATGCAGCGGGAAGGGGGATTGTGAGTCGGTTTCCCCCCACCCGCTCCACCAGGGAGGCGATGTCCAGGGCCTCCGAGAAGAGATAGCCCTGGAATCGGGCCACACCCATTTGTTGCAGCCGCTGAAAGCTCTCCTCGGTGTCCACGCCTTCAGCGATGAGGGTCATCGACACGGAGTCCGTGAGCCTGGGGAGTAGTTCCACGATTTGTTCCGCATAGGAATCGTTGAGAACTCCGATTACAAAACTGCGATCGATCTTCAGTTCGTCAGGCTTCAGCGATAGCAGCAGGCCCATGGAGGAGAAGCCCGTTCCAAAGTCATCGAGGGAAATCCGCATTCCCGCTTCTCGACACTGGCGCAGATTGGTTTCAACCGCTGCTGTGGAGTTGAAGATGGCAGTTTCAGTCAGTTCAAGATTGATGCTGTTGCAGGAGAGTCCCTGGGCTGCAATCGCATCGATCAGTTGGCCTGAAAAAGAGGCGTCGATCAGCTGGGATGGGCTGATATTGATCGCCAGGTCCAGCTGGTTGGGGGTGATCTTCAGGGCCTGGATCAGCTGCTTGAAGGCCAGCAACGAGGCTTCGATGAGCTGCCAGCCAACGCGACCCATGATTCGATAGTGTTCCGCGACCGGAATAAACAGAGTTGGGGGGATTTCTCCCAGCTCTGGGTGATCCCAGCGGGCGAGAGCCTCAACGGACAGAACTTGGCCTGCGGCATTGACAATGGGTTGAAACAAAATCCGGAAGGAGTCTGGCTGCGAGGGCTGGTGTGATGATGCGCAGGCTTGCTGGAGCGCCGTGAACAGTCGGTGGTCACTGAGTGGATTGGCTTCGTTGTCCGTTGTGAAGAGGTGAATGTGTTCCCCTTGGGAGGCTTTCGCCTTGTACATCGCCAGATCTGCTTTCCGAACGATGTCTTCGCTGGAGGACTGGTGTGGATCGCTGATCGTGATTCCAATGCTCAGGCTGAGTCGGTAGGGTGAATTGGAATCAACTTGACTCTTCTCAAACGATTCAAGGATCCGGCGGGCTGCCTGTTGGGCATGGAGGGCTAGGGACTCTTGACTGGCATTGGGCGTGTCACCTGAATTCAGAATCAGAATGAATTCGTCGCCGCCGTAGCGCGCTAGGAAATCACCCTGGCGGCAGAGGGCCTGGAGTTCAGTGGCCACCTTGCAGAGGGCTTGATCGCCGATGCGGTGGCCATAGGTGTCGTTGATGCTTTTGAATTTGTCGACATCGATGAAGAGGAGGCTAAGCAGGGCTTGCTTTTCCTTGAGACGAACGATTTCTCTCTCAAGGTGTTCGATGCAGTAGCGGCGGTTGGCCAGGCCGGTGAGGGCATCGTGCATGGCCAGGTCTCGGGCGGTGCCCAGAATCTGTTCAAACCGATTGGCAATCGTCTGGATGCCCACGCTTTGGCGACCAGCCGGTTCGCTGCCGGTTGCGGTCGTCGACCCATCGATCGGTTGGCTGGCGCGTGGGGAGGCAGGGTGGCGCCGTTCCTCTTCCAGCAGTCCTCTGAAGATCAAGGTGCTGCCAGGTGGGGTGTCGGCGGGGCTGGGTTGTCCTGATGGGTCCGGCTTGGGACTCTTGAAATCAAGGATTTCAATCAGAGCACGGTGACTCCGGCGGATGCGTTGGGTCGCCCAGCGTTCCTTCTGGCGCAGCAGCAATCTCTGCTTTCGCTCGGCCAGTTTCCAGCGGAGGCGCAGGGTCAGGGCGATCACTCCCCCGCCGGTGAGCAGCAGCAGCAGGTCGGTCAGTTCCTGCCGCTGCTCCGCCTGGCTATTGGCGGGTCTGACACCCATCAGTCGCCCGTCGTCGCTGAAGGTCTGGGGTTGGAGCGGAGCCACGCCCCACCCTGTGGGAATGGCTCCCGCTGGGGGGATGGGCTGCAGCTGCGTCTGGATCCGCTGGAGCTCCCCTTTCAGGTGGGGGCCGAACTGGGGTTCAACCAGCGGGTTGAGGTAAACAAGGGTGGCTGTTGTGGAACGGCTGTTGTCGCTGGTGCTGATCGTGGTGGCGAAGCCCACGTAGAGGTTGTTGGTTTCGCCTGAGCAGATCACCCGGATGCCGGCGAGCCCCAGTTGGCGCCGGGTGCGCGCGGTGGAGTCCATGCAGCGCACCAGCCATCGATCAGGGGGCCTGTTCAGGCTGCCCAGGCCCACCTGAAGGGCTTTGCGTTGGGATTGGGGGTCGTAGAGCGCCATGGCGGCCCCTTCCTCAAAGAGGCTGCTGGTGGCCATGTCTTGGGAGGGGAAGGTGGGGTTCTTTCCCTCGATGAAGGCATAGCTGTCATCCCACCAGCCCCAGTCCCTCGCCGTTCGCTGGGCGTCCCGGAATTCAGCATCCAGTTTTTCCAGGGCGATCGTCTGGTTGGTGACGCTCCGGTTCTGGGCCAGCTGAATCCTGCGGATCGCTTCAACCCCAACCAGGCTGCCCATCACCAACAGGATCACGGCCGTCCGCGACGGCCCACGGTTGAGCCAGCTGATGCGCTCTTCCTTGAGCCAAGAACGCCATAGCCTTCGTGGAGACTGCCGACTTGGCCGCGCAGAAGGCTGGGAGCTCGCCTTGGTTGTGCCGACTGTCACTGGGCCGCCGCTTTGCCCGATGACATCATCCTAGGCAGGCAGGCTCCAAGGATTGAGCCCCAGATCGGCGCCGATGCGATGGGCGCAGGCAAAGCCGCTGAAGGCCACCGCATTCAGCCCCTGGCCGGGGAAGCAGGAGTCGCCCACGGCATAGAGCCCCGAGATGGCGGTGCGGTTGAAGGGCATGGGTAGCAGGCCCGGCAACCGCAGGGCCGGGATCGGGCCGTAGCTGCCGCCCATGCGGCCCAGGAAGCGCCGGTGGCTGCGGGGCGTGCCCACTTCCCGGTGGTGGATGGCGCCCTTCAGGCCCGGCAGGATCGCCTCGAGGCGGGCGATTAGCCGGTCGGCGTCGGCCTGCTTCTTGGCCCGGTAGGCCGCTGGGCTGAGGCCCTGCCAATGCTCCATGGAGCTGGGGGTGAAACTGTGCAGGATGTGGCGGCCCGCCGGGGCGAGGGCCGGATCCAGCAGGGTCGGCATCGACACGAACACCACCCCCTGCTCCGCCTCCATCTCCTCCCAGCGCTCCAGCAGCAGGTGATGGCAGTGGAAGCCTTGGGGCACCACCGCCGCATCGATGCCGAGGTGCAGGGAGAGAAAGGAGGGGGAGGGCTTGTAGCGGCGGCGCCAGGTGGTTTCCGCCGGGGGCGTGTGGGCGGCGTCCACCAGGGGCTGGGCCACGGCTCCCTCGCTGTCGGGGCTGCCGGCAAAGGTGTCCCAGCGGGTGGCGTTGCTCACCACGCGGCGGGCGCGGAGTTGTTCCCCGCTGGCGAGCTTCACGCCTACGGCTGCGCCGTTTTCAATCACCACGTCGGTGACGCGGGCCCTGTAGCGGATGGCGCCGCCATGGCCCTCCAGCCCCGCCACCAGCTTCTCGGCGATCACGCCCACGCCGCCCTTGGGGTAGTTGATGCCGCCGGCATGGCGATCGGAGAACACCATCCCCGCGTTGATCATCGGCGTGAGGTCGGCCGGCATCACGCTCCAGCAGAAGCACTCCATGTCGATGAACTTGAGCAGGGCCGGATCGCTGATGTGCTTGCGCGCCACATCGCCCACGTTCACCGGCAGCCAGCGGGCCAGGCCCAGGCAGGCCAGGGGGGCCCGAAAGAACACCTTGGCCAGGTAGGCCGGATCCTCCAGCGAGAGCAACGGCATGGCGTCCAGGCAGCGGAACACCTGCCAGCAGGCGTCGTAGAAGGCGCGGATGCCCTGGGCCTCATGGGGGAACAGGGCGGTGAGATCGGCCAGGAACTGCTCGTAGTCCCGGTCCACCGCCACATTCAGGCCGCCGGGCAGGTGGTATTCGAGCTGGGCCGGATCGGGCACCGTGGCGCAGTGCTGGCCCACATCGGCCAGGGCGCGGGTGAGCAGGTTGGTGTGGCCCTTCTCGCCGAAGCCGAAGATCATCGAGGCGCCCACATCGAAGGTGTAGCCGTCTCGCCTGAAGCTGCCGCCCGAGCCCCCGGGGATCAGGTAGCGCTCCAGCACCAGCACCTTCGCCCCCTTGGCGGCCAGCTGGGACGCGGTGACCAGGCCACCGATGCCGGCGCCAATCACGATCACATCCCAGATGGGGGCAGGGGTGGTGGTCACCGGAGGGCAGCGGCAGGTGTGGCTGACCCTAGGAAGGGGGCCAGATCGGCCAGGGCCCGGTCGCGGTAGGCGCCATAGCGCTCCCGCTTCCCCTGGATGCGCTCGGCCAGCTCCGGCAGCAGGCCGAAGTTGGGGGGCATGGGCTGGAAGCCGCCCCGTTTGCCCTTGCCACCGCAGGGGGCTTCAGCGATGAAGTGGGTGAGTGCCCCGATCATCGTGGTGGGGGGCAGGCTGATGGGCTCGAGGCCCTGGGCCAGCCGGGCGGCGTTGGTGCCGGCCAGCCAGCCGCCGGCCACCGCCGCCGCATAGCCCTCCGTGCCGGTGATCTGGCCTGCGGCCAGCAGCGTGGGGCGGCTGCGGAACTGCAGGCTGGGATCGAGCAGCTGGGGCGATTCCAGAAAGGTGTTGCGGTGCATCACGCCGAAGCGCACGAATTCGGCGTTCTCCAGGCCCGGGATCAGCCGCAGCACCCGCTTCTGCTCGCCCCATTTGAGGTTGGTCTGGAAGCCCACCAGGTTCCAGAGGCGGCCGTCCTTGTCCTCCTGGCGCAGCTGCACCACGGCGTAGGCGCGCTTGGCGCGGCGCACGTCCCGGTCGTTCACATCCCCCCAGCGGGGATCCCAGAGGCCGATCGGCTTGAGCGGGCCATAGCGCATCGTGTCCTCACCGCGGCGGGCCAGCTCCTCGATCGGCAGGCAGCCCTCGAAGAAATGGGCGCTCTCCTGCTCAAAATCCTTGAGCTCGGCTTGCTCGGCCTTCAGGAGTTCCTGCCGAAAGGCCAGGAATTGATCCCGGTCCATGGGGCAGTTGATGTAATCGGCGTCGCCCTTGTCGTAGCGCGAGGCCCGGAAGGCCACCGAGAGATCGATGCTCTCGCCCTCCACGATCGGGCTGGCGGCATCGAAGAAGTGGCAGTCGGCCCGGCCGGTGAAGGCACGCAGCTGCTCGGCCAGGGGCTCACTGGTGAGCGGGCCGGTGGCCAGCACGGCGATCTGGTCGGGGCCCGGTAGCTCGGTGTGTTCGCGGCGCTCCACCGTCACGAGGGGGTGCTGCTCGAGGGCGGCGGTGAGGGCGGCGCTGTAGCGGCCCCGATCCACGGCCAGGGCGCCGCCGGCCGGCACGGCATGGGCGTCGGCGGTGCGGATCACCAGGGAGCCCAACCGGCGCAGCTCCTCCTGCAGCAGCCCGGCGGCCCGGTCGCTGCTCAGGGCCCCGAAGCTATTGCTGCACACCAGCTCGGCGAATTCAGCGCTGTGGTGGGCTGGGGAACGGCGCACGGGCCGCATCTCCACCAGCCGCACCGGTAAACCGGCACTGGCGATCTGCCAGGCCGCTTCCGTGCCCGCCAGACCGGCGCCAATGACGAGCAGCTCTGGACGCAAGCGATCAGGCGCGGGCGCGCTTGAGCATCAGCTGCAGCTGGCCCACGGCGGCGCGGCCGATGTGGAACACGGCCCAGCCGGCGGCCAGAAGGATGGGAGCGGCAACCAGCACCAGCCGTGCGTCCATGGAAGGCAGGGGAAACAAGATCACGCGATCTTAAGGACTGCGCCGCGTCGGCGGTCCGCCCGACCCGCGATTTGTCGTCATCTGAGTTGACGTGATCTGAATGGGGGTCATCCCTTGTCCCGCGCGGCATGGGCCCGGGCCAGCTCCCTGTAGCGGCGGGCGTGTTGGCGCTGCTCCGCCTGGGCCTCGGCGCTGAGCTCGCGCTTCACCTGGGCTGGTGCCCCCATCACCACGGCCCCGGCGGGCACATCGCGTGTCACCACTGAACCAGCCGCCACCAGGGCGCCGGCGCCCACCGTGACGCCGTTGAGCACGATCGCGCCGATGCCGATCAGGCAGCCGTCTTCGAGGGTGGCGCCGTGCACCACCGCCCGGTGGCCAATGGTCACATCGGCGCCGATGGTGACGGGCTGGTCGGGATCGCCGTGCAGCACGGCGCCGTCCTGCACGTTGCTGCCTTCGCCCACCACGATCGGGCACACATCCCCCCGGGCCACGGCGGTGGGCCAGAGGCTGGCGCCGGCCGCCAGCTGCACATCGCCGATCACCACGGCGGAGTTGGCCACCCAGGCCTCGGGGTGGATCCGGGGTTCGGGCCAGCCGGCGGGCCAGGGAAGGCTGCTCATCGGCGGCGGCACCAGGTTGAGCCATTCTCCCGGCTTCCCCTCCCCCTTGGAGGAGGTCGCCGCTGGGTGATACGTTCCCTAGGTGCCCAACGGGCGCGGGTCGCTAGCTCAGCGGTAGAGCACTCGGCTTTTAACCGATTGGTCCTGAGTTCGAATCTCAGGCGACCCATAGAAGGATCCGGCCAGTTCAGAAGCCCCTCTCTGAGAGGCGGCCGCGCTTGCCTGCTGCGGTTGGTGAAGCACCCTTCATGAAGTCTGATGTGCTCTCGTGAAGACCCGTTGCCGCCGGGGTCGGGCGCCTTGCCTGTTCGGCCCGCCGGCGCGATTGTTTGTGCATCGGGATTCGGAGGCTCCAATGACGGAAGACACCCCCCCTGAGCATCAAATAGGAGCGCGCTGACGATCCGGCCCCTGCTCCAACACTCTCGACGGATCTCTGGCTTCCCTGGGTTTGACGTCCTCGCGTCCACCCGTCCACTGCACCGCCCTAGGTGCCCCGGACCGACATGGGAAGTCCCACTTGTCACCTGGCCCCAGGTGCCAGCGCCGGCAGCTCCGACCCACAACTGAAGACCCTCAGATCCCACGATCTGATCACCAAGCACAAACCTCGCGCAGCTGCGCCCGCACCCCCGAGGGTCGGCACCACAGCTGAGCAGACAAACGCCCGGGGCTCGCGCTCCGGGCGTTGTTGTGTGTCGGCCGGGTGGATCCGGCCTTCCTAGCCTCAGGGCAGCCAGGGAGCTCCCATGCCGGCGTCGCCTGAGGTTGGGCCTGAAGCGATCGAGAGCCGGGCCGAGGCGCTGCTGGCCCAGCTCAGCAGCGCCGAAAAGCTGGCCCTGCTCGAGGGCGACACCGCGTTCTGGCCCGGCATGGTGGACATCGCCAGCCGCGATGCTTCCCACGTCCATCCCTGGCCGGCGGGGGCGGTGCCGCGGCTCGCTCTGGCGGGTCTGCACTTTGTGGATGGCCCGCGGGGGGTGGTGCTCAAGGGTGGGGCAACCACCTTCCCGCCGCCGATCGCCCGCGGTGCCTGCTGGGACGTCGACCTGGAGGAGCGGATCGGCGAGGCCATGGCCCGCGAGGCCCGCAGCTTAGGGGCCAACTGGTTGGCGGCGGTGTGCGTCAACCTGCTGCGCCACCCAGGCTGGGGCCGGGCCCAGGAAACCTACGGTGAAGATCCGGTGTTGCTCGGGGCCCTGGGGGCGGCCTGCACCCGCGGCATCCAGCGCCATGCGGTGGCCTGCGTCAAGCACCTGGCCCTCAATTCGATCGACAGCTCCCGTTTCCTGGTGGATGTGCAGGTGCGGGAGCGGGTGCTGCACGAGCTGTATCTGCCCCACTTCCGCGACTGCGTCGAGGCCGGGGCGGGGTCAGTGATGAGTGCTTACAACCAGGTGAACGGCGAGTGGTGCGGCCAGCATCCCGGGCTGCTCACCGCGATCCTCAAGCAGCGCTGGGGATTCCAGGGCTTCGTGGTGACCGACTTCATCTTCGGGGTGCGCGATGGCGTGGCGGCGGTGCGGGCCGGTCAGGACCTGGAGATGCCGTTCCGGATGATTTTTGCCGGCTGCCTGGAGGAGGCCCTGGCCGATGGACGCCTCTCCCTGGCTCGGCTCGACGACGCCGTGCTGCGCCAGCTGCGGGTGCAGCTGGCGGTGCCGGAGGCGGCCTATCCCGCCAGCCTGCGGGCCTGCCCCGAGCACCGGGCCCTGGCCCGGGAGGCGGCCACCAAGGCGATCGTGCTGCTCCAAAACGAGGCCGTCTCCCCTGGCTCGCCCCTGCTGCCCCTGGATCCGGCCCGGTCGCTGGCGGTGATCGGCTCCCTCGCCGCGGTGGCCAACCTGGGCGACCGGGGCTCCTCCGACACCCGGCCCGAGCCGGGTGTGGTGGTGACGCCTCTGGAGGGGCTGCGGGCGGCTGCCGCGCCGGGAGCGGTGCACCACGCCAGCGGCGAGCACCTCCAGGAGGCCATCGCCCTGGCGGCTCGCTGTGAAACGGCCCTGCTGGTGCTCGGCCTCGACTGGCGCCTGGAGGGGGAGCACATCCACCCCGGTGACATCGCCCCGATCCTGCGCCAGATGCCACCCCCCCACCCCCTGCTACGGCGCTGGTGGCCGCCGGTGGCCCGGGCGATCGCGGCCATCACCAGCTACGGCTCGGCCCGCCAGGGGGGAGACTTCGCCGCCGGCGACCGCACCCAGCTGGAGCTGCCGGCCGAGCAGGTGACCCTGATCGAGGCGGTGGTGGCGGCGAACCCCCGCACGGTGGTGGTGCTGATGGGCGGCGGCGCGATCCTGATGGAGGCCTGGCGCCAGGCGGTGCCGGCGATTTTGCTGCTCTGGTATCCGGGTGAGCGGGGTGGCGAGGCCCTGGCCGATGTGGTGTTTGGTGCGGTGTCGCCCTCCGGGCGCCTGCCCTTCGCCATCCCCACCAGCGCCAACCACCTTCCCCCGTTTGAGCCCCGTGCCCGCCAGGTGCACTACGACCTCTGGCACGGCTACCGCCGGCTCCAGCGCGACGGCCACCCGGCGGCCTTTCCCTTCGGCTTCGGCCTCTCCTACGGCGCCCTGCGCCTCAGCGCTGCCGAGGCCGAGCTCAGCCCCGGTCCCCACCCGGCGCTGCGGGTCGCCGGGACGCTGCACAACGACGGGGCCCTGGCCAGCGATGGGGTGGTGCAGGTCTACGTCGAACCACCGGGGCTGGTGCTGGAACGCCCCCGCCGCACCCTGGTAGGTTTTGGCCGGGTGAGCCTTGAGCCTGGCGGGTGCCAGCGGCTCAGCTTGGCGATTCCCCTCCGCCGGCTGGCCTATTTCGATGAAGCCAGCAGCCGCTTCTGGCTCGAGGCGGGGACCCACCGGCTGCGGCTTGCCCAGCACAGTGAAGACGCCGGCCTGCTGGTGGAACTGGCCTTGGCGGCCAACGATCTGGGCGCCTGATGGCTGGATCCAGCTCAGGGGCGGGCGAGCAGCTGCTGCAGCCGCAGGCGGTTGTAGCGCTGCACCCACAGGCAGGGCAGGTTGAACAGGGTGGCGAAGCCCAGGTTGATCAGCACTCCCACCGGCGGCAGCCACAGGGCTGTGGCGATCCAGAACAGCCACAGGGCCAGGTGCACCAACTCGGCCCGCCGGGTTTCGAGCACGAGCCGTTCCAGGTTGCGGCGATCGCGGCCCACCAGGCTGGCCTTGGCCACGCCGTTGGGCAGCGCGTTGCCGGCATCGGGCAGCCAGGGCTTCCAGCGCCGGATCGCCCAGTGCCGTTCATAGCTCTGCAGGGTTTCTGGCCAGGGCCGTTTCCACAGCACCCTGCTCCGCGCCAGCCAGCCGGCCGGCAGGCGATTGGCCAGCGCTCCCACCACCACACTCCACAGCAGCCAGCCCAGGGCGCTGGTGAGCAGGGCCATCAGGGGTGACAGGGGGGTGGTCATGGCCGCAACAGTTCTGCGGCCAGCAGTTGCAGCGACTGGGGGGCACGCAGCAGCTGGGGATGGGCCCACACCGGCAACACTTGGGTGCGCCCGACCGGCAACACCGCCCGCCAGCCCGGCAGTACGGCCAGATCGATGGCCGAATAGAAGCTGCAGCACTCCACGCCAGCCAGGGTGTCGAGGTTGCCGTTGAGCTGCTCCAGCAGGGGACTGCCCCACTTCAGATCGGCAATACCCGCCAGCAGCCGCCCTGGCCAGGGCTGGGCCGTGAGCGTGCCCTGCTGGGGGCTGCCCACGCTGATGAAGCGACGGGTGCGCTGATGGCCGCCCAGCAGCTGGATCCAGGTGCGGGCGATCACCCCGCCGATGGAGAAGCCCAGCAGGTCGATGGGTTGCTCCAGCCCAAACGCCGCCTCGATGTGGCTGCCCAGCAGTTCGGCGGCCTCCGGCACCGGCGTGAGCCCCAGGCGCAGCGGCAGATCGGGGATCAGCAGGGGCTGACGCTGCTCGCCCAGCTGGTGTTTCAGCGCATTGAACACCTTGGGGCTGTCCAGCAGCCCGTGCACGAGCACCAGGGGCGTGGTGTCTCGGGGGGTGGCGGTGGCTGGAGGTGCGCTGCTGATGGGGCGACTGCTGCGGCGGCCAATCCCAATCTGACCAGCTTCAGGGCGTTCTGGGGATCACTCCTCCTGGCGCCCCAGCAGCTGGTCCCGCGCCCCATTCACCCGCTGCATCGTGTCGTGGCTACCGCCGCGGTCGGGATGGTGTTCGGCGGCGGCCCGTTTCCAGGCCCGGTTCACCTCGCTGGAGCTGAGGCGTCCAGCCAGGGGGAGCTCGAGCCGTTGCCGCGCCACGATGGAGTCCAGATCCGGATGTTTGCCGAGGGGTCCCCAGTCGGCCTTGCTGAGGGCTGGACTGCGTTTGCGAGCCCCCTTGCGTCGGCCGGCCCGGGCCTGGCCCGATCCCCCGAACCCTTTGCGCTCAGCTGAGTCCTCCCCGGGCGTCGGGGTCTGACGGACGGCGGGGGCGGTGGTGACGAGACCCATGGGGTGGGAGAGGCAATCCCTCCACTTTCGGCCATGGCGCCCTAGGTCAAGAGCTCAGCCCTTGGTGGGGGCCAGGTAGCGGTCGTAGAAGAGCCCCGACTCGATGGGCATTTCGAAGGCCAGGCCGAGGAAATAGGTGATGCCTTCCTGGGCTTGCCAGGCCAGCCGGGCGTCCATCCGGTGATCGAGCCGTTCGAAGCGGTCGAAAATCGTCAGCTGGAGGCTGCTGCCGTCCAGGTTGTCGATGCTGCTCTGGGTGAAGACGCACACGCCCCCCTCGCCCAGGTCCCACACCTTGAAGGTCCAACGCTCCCCCGCCGCATCGACGAGCTCCCCCTGCATCGCCCCGCTTCCCATGGGAGCAGGGCGGCGGAGATAGGCCCGGCGAGGCGTTCCCCGGCGGTCTGAGCCCTTGCTGTCGTCCCGGCGGCTGGCGCGTCGATCCGCCTCCCCACGGCGATCCCGGCCCGGGGCCCGGAAGGGAGGCTGGCTGTCCTTGGCCATGGGTGTTCGTCCTCCGGTCCGCCACTGCGGCCCGGTGTGTCCTCGCTGGGAGCAGTCTGGCAAATGAGGGGCGGGCCCACGGCGTCCGCCTACCCGGCCGCGAAGGCAAATGCGTATTCATTTGACTCATAACTATATTTATTCCTTGAGCACCTGCGAATACATTTTGGCCCCAACCTTTTCGCGTCTCCTATGCTTATGCGGCTTGGTTTGTAGGCGGTGGTTACCCCGGAAGCCCTGGATGCTCTCGATTTTCTGGTGTGGCTGAACAGTGGCTACCGGGCGGCGGAGCTCTGCGGCTGCCATCAGTCTTCGATTTCGCGTCGCGCCCAAGAGGCGGCTGACGTCTTTGGGGTGTCACTGATCCGGGATTCAGCTGGCTGGCGGCTGAGCGGTCCCACCGTGTTGCTCGATCTGGAGCGGGAGGTTCACCAGTTGCACCGGCTGTTGCGGGGCTCGGAGCTGCGTTTGGAGCTGGCCCCGCCGTTGGCGGGTTGTCTGCCTCGGCTGGCGGCCAGTGCCTGGATTGCCGTCCTTGCGGAGACGACTCAGCAGGAGCGCTCCTGGAGCCTGGTGGAATCGCGCGTGATCGATGGCTGGCTCACCGACCGTCACCCCGCCGCGATCGATGGACGGGAGGGTTTGGTGGCTTGCGCGCTGCAGGAGGGGGTTCTGGTTGTGCGCCGCGAGCTGGCGGGCCATCCGGCCCTCAACTCCCTCGCCCTGGCCCTCCAGGGCTCGAATGGGTCTAACGTTGAGAACAGGGCATCCGGGGAGGCCCCTGCGTTCCGTCGCTGAGGAGGCTGTATGGGGGCTTGGGCTCGATTTCGTTTGCGGCCTGGCCTGCAAGGGGTGGCTCCGCGCGGGCGCTCCAGGGTTGTTCCCGCCAACGAACGGGAGGGTCAGCGCTGGCCCGTGGAGCAGCCGATGGAGGGTTGGCTGCAGTGGGAAGGCCGGGTGCTGCCCGCCATTCCCGTGGAGATTGCCAACTTCAGCGCCGGGGGCGTGGCCGTCTGGGTCGACCCCCAGCTGGACCTCCCCCCTGGGGGGCATGGTGTGCTGATCACCCAAGCCCATGGGCGGGGGTGTGGCTACCGGCCCGTCAAGGGCTGCTGGCAGGTGAGGGGCGGCTCCCGCTCCTTGGTGGGGCTCGCCTTCGACCGTTGAATGGCTAGGGGGTGATCGCCCCAGGGTTTATTGGTCGATCATCCGCTCAATGCGGCTCGATTGGGAGCCGGCCACGGGATTCGATCCATCCGGGCTCAAGCTTGTCACCGGCAGGCGGCGGGAGGGCTGGACGTCCTTCACCCGCACGGCATACACGTGCAGGCCGATGGCCAGGCCGAGCAGGAGCAGCAGGCTCAGGGCTGTGCTGTGGCTGCCGTCACGGCTGGACATCGGCTGGTGCGTTACAAGATCTCTCTTAAGGAGTCTCTCAGGCCTGGGATCGGCCAACCCCGAGCGATCCCCCTTAGGATTTCCTTAAGAAGTTTGGGCGGTTCAGACGCATGCGGGTGCCCTCCCTGCTCGCTCTCGCGGCCCTGGTGGGATTTCTCATCATCGAACTGGCGTTGCGCGTCTGATTGGAGCCATCGAGCCCGGCTGGCATCGGAGCACACCATCCCAACGCGGCAGGGCTTCTAGGGTCCAAGGACACCGCCGGTTTGCACCAACTGGGTCCCATGCTCCACTCCCTCGCCTTTGTGCTCGCTCGGGACGGGCAGCTTCCCGGCGAAGGTCTCGGTTGGACTGATCTCGTCGCCGCCCAGGGCCAGGGGCCTGACACGGGCCGCGCTCTGCGCCTGTTCCGTCTGCCCGATCACTGGCAGGGCAGCCTGGATGACCTGGTGGCCACGGGTTGCGCCACCATCCGGGGCGACGACCCCCTACCGGCAGCTGCCTCGGAGCGCCGCTCCCTGATCTGTGATGCGGTGGTGCCCCTGCTGGAGGTTTCCTCCATCTGGATCGGGGTGTATGCCCTGAGGGGTCCCGCCTGGCCTGAGGGCCAGGCGCCGCGCCCGCTCGAGGGACCTCCCCTGCAGGTGCAGCACGTGCAGTTGCTGGATCGCTTCCCCCTGGCGGAAGCGGCCAACGAAACCTGCTGGTTCTATCCCACCGACAACGGCAGCTACCTCTGCTGGGAGAACCGCACCCACGTGACCCTCCTGCCGGGCTGGCTGCCGGAGCAGGGGGTGCAGCAGAGCCCGATCAGCTACGACCGGGGTGACGTGCACGTGCTGTGGTCGCTGATGGCGGATGACGAGGCCCTCACCTGCGTCGGCCTCACCTACCAACGCCGTCGGATCGAGTGGCCACTCGGGAGCCGCACCCCGGAGCCCAGTGCCACGTGGACCTGCTTTGAGGTCGACACCATGGCCGACCCCAGTTATGTCGAACGCGCCAGGATTGATGTGTTCCCGCAGTGACGAAGCGCTGAGCTTGTGCTCAGCGCATGAACAGCATCTCCTGGTAGCTGGGGAGGGGCCAGAGATCGTCGTCCACCACGCGCTCGAGGCCATCCACCGCCGCGCGCAGCGTGCCGATCAGGGGCATCAGGGTGTCGGCACAATGGTGCATGTGGGCTTCGGTGTCGTGGGGGGCGCTGTTCAGGCCCTGCTCCAGGGCATCGCAGCCGTTGTTCAGCTGCTCGAGCAGCTCACCGAGCTGGTTACGCAGGTTCAGGTTGGGATGGAGCCCCATCGCCTGCTGCTCCTGCAGCGCCTTGCCCAGTTCGCCCAGATAGCGCACCGCCGCCGGATACACCTGGGTGCGGGCAATCTGCAGGGCCAGCTTGGCTTCCACCTCAATGGCGAGCACGTACTGCTCGGCATACACGGCGAACCGGCTTTCCAGTTCCACCGGGCTGAGCACCCCTTGGCGCTCGAACAGCTCCCGCACCTCCTGGCGTTGCAGCACCGGCAGGGCATCGGCACAGGTGCGCAGGTTTTCCAGACCCCGCTGTTCCTCGGCCATCCGGTGCCAGGCACTGGAGTAGCCGTCGCCGCCGAACACCACCGCACCGTGCTCGCGCATCACCTGCTGGAGCACGGTGAAGGCGGCCTCCCCGAGGGCGGTGCCGCTCTCGAGCTGGCCCTGCAGCTGGTCGGCGACCCAGCCGATGGAGTCGGCCAGCACGGTGTTCATCGCCACCAGGGGGCCAGCCACGGATTGGCCGGAGCCAACGGCGCGGAACTCAAAGCGGTTGCCGGTGAAGGCAAAGGGGGAGGTGCGGTTGCGGTCGCCGGGATCCTTGGTGAATTCCGGCAGGGTGTCGACCCCCAGGGTCATCACGCCGCCCTTGGCCGAACTCTGCAGGTTGCCCTCGCGGATCTGGTTGAACACGTCCTCGAGCTGGCTGCCGAGGTACACCGAGATGATCGCGGGCGGGGCTTCGTTGGCGCCGAGGCGGTGGTCGTTGCCGGCGGTGGCGATCACCGCCCGCAGCAGCGGTCCGTAGCGATGGACGCCGCGGATGACGGCGGCGCAGAAGAGCAGGAACTGGAGGTTGTCGTGGGGGGTCTGGCCCGGGTCGAGCAGGTTGCCCTGGGTGGCGTTGCCGATGGACCAGTTGACGTGCTTGCCGGAGCCGTTGATGCCGGCGAAGGGCTTCTCGTGGAGGAGGCAGGTGAAGCCGTGCTTCTTGGCCGTGGCCTTGAGCACGGTCATGGTGAGCTGCTGGTGGTCGGTGGCGACGTTGGCGGCCTCGAAGTAGGGGGCGATTTCAAATTGGCCGGGGGCCACTTCGTTGTGGCGGGTCTTGGCGGGCACGCCGAGGCGGTAGAG
>NZ_JAGQBE010000037.1 GCF_024345475.1 Cyanobium sp. T1B-Tous | reverse complement strand
GCCACCCAGCGCCAGATAGGCGGTGGGGAACAGGAGCAGACCCGACCAACCCACAAATACGAAGCGGTCGCGCTTGAGCCAGTCATCGAGGACGTCGAACCATCCCCGCTGCGGCGCGCGCCCTACAGCGATCGTCATGGTGATGAAACGGTGCGGAAAACCCGCGGAGGCTGTGGGATTACCGGGCGATGGTAACAACGCTGAAGCGGATCGCGAGGCGGTTTGCAACGGGCTGACATGCCCGCCTCCAGCTGGGTTCTACTTGCTCTCCATGACCCAGACTCCATTCCAGTCCGCAGGCGGCGGGGCGACGCTGAACGCCATGCAGCGCTGCACGTAGAGGCTGCTCAGCCGGTCGGCGGGGTGGAGGGCCAAGGCCTTTTCGAAGCAGCCCCGGGCCGTGTCCCAGGAGCGCTTGCGGTAGAGCTCAAGGCCATCGCGGAAGAGGTTCAGCACGTCCATGGCCCGCGGGAAGCTGGCTTCGCTGTGGAAGTCAAGGACCTCGTAGATCACCACGGGCTCGGTTTTCCCCTTCACCACCACCCAGTCGGCTTCCCGGAGCCGGTAGGTGCCCCGCAGCCGGCTGCGGGTGGACTCACTGATCAGCATCCTGGCGCCGTACTGCTTGCAGGCCGATTCCAGCCGGGCTGCCAGGTTCACCCCGTCGCCGATCACGGTGTAATTCATCCGTTTGGGCGAGCCGATGTTGCCGCTCACCACCGCATCGGTATGGAGCCCGATGCCGATGCGGATCGGGGCTAGGCCGCCCTCCTGGCGTTGGCGGTTCAAGCCTTCCAGCTCGGTCAGCATGGCAATGCCGGTGCGCACGGCCCGGTCGGCATCGTCCGCGGAGGGGATCGGCAGCCCGAAGACCGCCATCACTGCATCACCGATGAATTTGTCGAGCATGCCGCCTTCCCGTTGGAGGCACTCCACCATCAGCGTGAAATAGGTGTTCAGCAGGCTCACGGTGCCCTGGGCTCCGAGAGATTCGGTGAGGGTGGTGAAGCTGCGGATGTCGCTGAAGAGCACGGTGGCTTCGCTCTCCTGCCCCCCTAGGGCGTTTGCCCCTTCCCGCATCAGGGATTCGGCGATCAGCGGATCCATGTAGCGGGCCATGGTGCCCTTCATCCGCTTTTCATCGCTGATGTCCTCGATCATCAGCATCGAGCCCATGGCCGTGCCGCCTTCGCCGCGCAGCGGCATCAGGGTCAAGTTGGCGGCGGTCGGCTTGCCGGCGAGGTCGAGTTCCACGTCCAGAAGCGCCAGGCTTTCCCCCGAGCTGCGCACCTCGGACAGCTTGGGGAGCAACCAGGTGCTGTTGCCGCGGAAGAGTTCAGCGGCAGCCTGGTTGATCACGTCGCGGGACCGGGCCCGGAAGATCCGGCAGCCCGCCCGATTGATGGTCTGGGCGACATCGTTGTCGTTGAAGGTGATCACTCCGCTGGCCATGCTCTCGAGCATGGATTCGGCGTAGGCCTTCATCGCCTGCACGTCGTCAAACAGCTTGGCGTTCTCCAGCGCTACGGCCATCTGGGCGGTAAAAGCCTTGAGCCTGGCCGCGTCTTCGTCGCTGAAGACCCCTCCGCGCTTGTTCAGCACCTGGGTGGCACCGATCACGGTGCCGCTTTTGTTGAGAAGGGGGGTGCAGAGGATGGAGCGGGTGAAAAAGCCCGTCTGGCGGTCAAAGGAGGGGTTGAAGCGCAGGTCGGCATAGGCGTAGGGGATATTCACCGTCTCTCCGGTGGTGAACACCGTGCCGGCGATGCCCAGGTGGTTGGGGAAGCGGATCTTCGTGGCCCCGAGCCCCTCGCCGATCTCCGTGTACAGCTCGCTGGTTTTGGCGTCGTTGAGGAAGAGGGTGGAGCGCTCCGCATCGAGCAGACGCGTGATGGTGGCGATCACCTTGTCCAGCAGGCTGCCGAGTTTGAGCTCCCCGGACAGTTCCGACACCAGCGTCAGAAACTCCTGCTCGCGGATCCGTTGGCGTTCCGCGTCCTCCAGCAGCAGGCTCCGCTGCACGGAGACGCTGGCCTGGCGTGCCATGGCTTCGATCAGGGCCAGGTGGGCTTGGTTGAAGCCGCCGTCGCCCTGGTGGTTCAACACCTGCACAACGCCGATCACCGCTCCGCTGACCGTGCGCAGGGGGGCACAGGCAATGGAGGCGGTGCGGTAGCCGGTCTGCTCGTCAATGCTGCTATCAAAGCGAGGGTCGGCATAGGCCTCGGCAATCACGACCCCTTCGCCGCTCTGAAACACATGCCCGGCGACGCCGCGGTCGTTGAGCAGGCGGATTTCCCGGTTGAGACCGCCCACGCTCTGGCGGCTGTACAGCTCCTGCGTCTCGGAATCGTGCAAAAACACGGTGCCCCGATCGGCCGCTGTGGCCTGGGTCACCAGATCGATCAGGCGCCCCAGCTGGCCGTCCAGGGTTTCCTCCAGGGCGACCGCATGGGCCACCTCCAGCAGCAGCCGCGCCTCACGCAGGTTCATGGTTGATGGCGGCCACCCGCTTCCAGGAGTTGCCGCTGGGCCAGCAGTGCTTCCTGCAAATGCCGCAACTGGCTCTGCATCTCGGCCTGGTGCCGTTGCAGCGCCTCCCGATGGTCGGCCTCCCGTTGCTCCAGCTGCTGCCTCAGCACCGCCACCGACCCTTGCAGTTGGCCCAGCTCCGTCAGGGCGTGCACGTCCCGTTGTTGGAGTTGCTGGGCGGCAGCGCTCTGTTGGATGTCCAGCTCCCGGCGCAGGGCTTCGATGGAGCTGCGCAGTTGACGGCTTTGCTCCTGTTCATTGCCGAGGGCCCGGGCCAGCCGTTCAGCGGCCTGGCGCTCCTGCTCCTCCAGCTGGGTGCGCAGGGCCTGCACGGTGTGGCGCAGCTGCAGCAGCTCCAGGTTCAGCTCCTGAAGGGCGTCTGCGGGATCCGGGTCGGACGGGGTTGGGCGTGGCTGGTCGGGGGCTGTCACGGTCCTAGACCCGGCTCCTGACATGCCTTGAGGATGGCAGATCCGGATCGATCCGCCCAGGCTTCGCGGCGACCCGTCAGGATGGCCGCCAGTGTTTGCCCTCCGTCATGGTTTCCTCCCCCGCGACCGAGTCACTCGAGCTGCCGGTGCTGGGGTCGCGGCGGCTCTCCAACGTGCTGGTGGCCCTGGTGGTGACCACCGGTGGCCTGGGCTTCCTGCTCACCAGTGCGTCGAGTTACCTCGGCACCGACCTGCTGCCGATCGGTCACCCGGCCGAGCTGGCCTGGCTGCCCCAGGGGCTGGTGATGGGGCTGTATGGCCTGGCGGCCATGGCCCTCTGCAGTTACCTCTGGGCGGTGATCGGCATCGATGTGGGGGCGGGCAGCAACCGCTTTGATCGGGCCGCCGGAACGGCCACCATCTGCCGCCGTGGCTTCCGTCAGACCATCAACGTGGAGATCCCCCTGCGGGAGATCCAGGCGGTGAAGGTGGAGGTGCGCGATGGTCTCAATCCCCGCCGCCGGCTGGCTTTAAAGGTGCAGGGTCGCCGCGACATGCCCCTCACCCGGGTGGGTGAACCCATGCCCCTGGCTGATCTGGAGCTCTCCGGAGCCCAGCTCGCCCGTTTTCTGGGCGTGCCCCTGGAGGGCGTGTGATGCGCCGCGATCGTCTCGACCTGACTCAGGATTCGAAGCGTTGGTTGAGCCGCCTGGTGCTGGGGGGCCTGTTGTTGCTGGCGCCCCTCACCCTGGTGGCCTGTGCCGCCGAGAGCGGCAGTCGCCAGCTCGGTTGCAGCACGGCCAGCACCCCCTGTTTGAGTGGGGCCGCCACCGTGGCGCTGCAGACCAGCAAGGGGGAGGTGCAACTTCAGCTCGACGGCGCCGCCGCCCCGCTCACCGCTGGCAATTTCGTGGATCTGGTGAAGCGAGGGGTCTACAACGGCACCGTGTTTCATCGCGTGGTGCGCGAGCCCGTGCCTTTTGTGGTGCAGGGCGGCGACCCAGCCAGCGCCGATCCGAAGGTGCCATCCAGCCAGTACGGCCTGGGCAGCTATGTGGATCCCGCCAGTGGGGAAGCCCGGCTGATCCCCCTGGAGATCAAGCGCAGCGATGAGCCCGAACCCCGCTATGGCGAACCGGTCACGGCCCCGGGTGTCACCCGTCAGCTGGCCCTGGCCCACCAGCGCGGTGCGGTGGCCATGGCCCGCTCGGCCGATCCCAATTCCGCCAGCGCCCAGTTCTATGTAGCCCTCCAGGCCCTGCCGGAGCTGGATGGCCGCTACGCCGTGTTCGGCCGGGTGAGCAAGGGGATGGAGGTGATCGACCAGATCCGCCAGGGCGACAAGATCGTCAAGGCCACCGTGGTGGCCGGCGGCACATTGGTGCAGGGCAAGCCCTGAGAGGCGGTGCAGGGCAAGCCCTAGGCCGGCACGCGCTTGCTGGAGGCCGTGACCTTCAAGAAGGCCGTGTTGACACCGGAGGCCCGCTCCAGGGCCACCTTGCCGGTGCGGGCGATTTCGAGGATGCCGAAACCCTCCATCACCTGTTCCAGGGCCACCAGCTTGCCGGGATCGCCCACCACCTCCAGGGTCAGGGCGTCATCGGCCACGTCCACCACGTTGGCCCGGAACACCTGAACCAGATCGAGGATGGCGCTGCGGGTCTCCGCGGGTGCTGACACCTTGAGCAGCATCAGTTCGCGCTCGACGCTGGGGATGCGGGTGAGATCGATCACGCCCAGCACGTTGATCAGCTTGTCGAGCTGTTTGGTCATCTGCTCGAGGGTGTGCTCGTCGCCCTCCACCACCATCGTCAGCCTGGAGATCCCCGATTGCTCGGTGGGCCCCACCGCCAGGCTTTCGATGTTGAAGCCCCGGCGCGCAAACAGTCCGGAGATCCGGCTCAAGGCGCCCGATTCGTCTTCCACCAACACCGAGAGGGTGTGTTTCATCGCCTGAGGAACCCGCTGCGCTGGCTTTGCCCCAAATTACTGTCCGGCGCCGGAACTTGACTCCTGCGCAGGCAGCTGCTCCAGCCAACCCAGCAGGGCGCTGTTGAAGGCTGCGGGGTGTTCGTCATGGGGGCAGTGGCCACTGCCATCCAGCAGCACCAGGGAGAGGTCCTGGCGGAGCCGTTGCACCTGGGCCGCCACCTGCACGGGCACCAGCCGGTCCCGCCGTCCCCAGATCAGCAGCAGCGGTTGGCCGAGCCGCCGCAATAGGGCGGGCGCGGTGGCGCCATGGGGGCGCAGGGCCATGGCGATGCTCATCGCCCGCAGGGCCCTCACCGCTCCGGGCCGGCGGGCGGGTCGGGCGATCACCCGGTGCAGCTCCCGATCGCCGATCACCGGCGTGTTGTAGGCCGATTGGATCCCCAGATCCAACAGGGGGGAGTGGGCCAGCAGGGGCACCACCAGTTCCAGGGGCAGCAGGCGGCACAGCAGGGTCACCAGCCAGCGCTGCAGCCGCCGCCGCCAGGGGCGCCGGCGGGGCGCACCGCTGCCGCTCGCCAGCATCAAGGTGGGATCGGGCAGGGGCGCTGCCGCCACGGCCCGCACCAGCTGGGGCGCGAACACGGCGCAGCTCAGGGCCACCAGGCCGCCCAGGGAGTGGCCCACCAGCACCGCTGGCCCCTGCACCACTTGCTCGAGAAAGGCCTGCAGTTGCCGGGCCCAGAGGCGGTTGTCGAGCCGCAGGGCCGGCTGGCTGGAGGCCCCGAAGCCCAGGAGATCCAGCCCATACACGCGCCAGCCGGCGGCGGCGAGCACCGACGCATTGCGCCGCCAGTGGCCGCTGCCGGCGGCGAAGCCATGCACCAACACCAGGGCCGGGGCCGTGGGGTCACCCAGCACCCGCCAGTGGCAGCGCTCCCCCCGCCAGAGCCATTCGGCATGGATGCCCCACTCGACGCTCTCCCCGGTCGGCCGTGGGGGTGCAGGCTGGACGGTCACCACCACCTTGCGATCTCCTGACAGCACACGCCAGCGCTCACTATTGCGAAGGGCTGGCCCGGGTGCAGCCCGGCAGCGGCTTTTTCCGTCCCGAGTCGCGACCCTCCCGGGACCTGGGGGTGCTGCTGGCCCGCAGCCTGGCGGCCCGGGGGCCCCTGCGGGTGCTCGATGCCATGGCCGGCTGTGGCATCCGGGCCCTGCGCTACGGCCTGGAGGCCGGGGCGGAGGCGGTGTGGGCCAACGATGCCGATCCCGATCGACTGCCCCTGCTGCAGCGACACCTTGCCGGGCTTCCCGGGGTGCGCTGCACGGCCCGCACCGCCCAGCACCTGCTGGCGGACTGCCTGCAGCGCCAGGAGCGCTTCGATCTGGTGGATCTCGATGGCTTCGGTTGCCCCACGGCCCTGGTGCCGCTGGCCTTGGAGGCGGTGGCCTTCGAGGGGGTGCTGTACCTCGCCAGCACCGATGGCCGCTCTCCCACCGGCCATGACCGGCCCGCCGCCATTCGGCTGCTGGGGGCAGCGGCCCGGGCCCATCCGGCCAGCTGGGAGTTGGCCCTGCGCTTGCAGCTCGGCAGCGTGGCCCGGGCGGCCTGGGCTCTGGGGCGTGGGGTTGAGCCCCTGGTCAGCTTCAGCGAGGGCCGGACGTTCCGCACGGCGGTGCGGTTGCAGCGCCGGCCATCTCCGCGGCAGGAGGAGCAGCTGGGGATGTTGGCCCACTGCCATGGCTGCGGCCATCAGCAGGTGCAGCCGTTGCTTCGGCTGCGCCAATGGCAGCGCTGTGGCTGTGTCAACGCGTTGTCCTCGGCCGACCCGCCCCCGCCCCTGGCGATCAGCGGACCGCTCTGGATCGGGCCGCTGCAGGATGGCGCCCTGCTGGCTGAGCTGGCGGCCCAGGCTCCCGCCGCCAGCCTCTCGCCGGAGGGGGCCCGCCTGTTGGCCCGTCTGGCGGCCGACCCTGGCCTGCCGGTCTGTTGTTGGCCCACGGCCGAGATTGCCCGCCGCCTGGGCGGCGGGCCTCCACCCCTGGCCGCGCTGGTGGCCGCCCTGCGGGCCGAGGGCTGGGTCGCCCTGGCCAGTGGGCTGATGCCTGGGCAATTTCGCAGCGATGCGCCCTGGACCGAGATCCTGCAGATCGCGAGCCGGTTGGGCGCCACGGCCTCCGGCACTGCTAAATAAGAGGCCGTTCGCAGCCCGGCCCATGGCCTCTGAAATCTTCGGCACCGCAGCCCTGTTCTGGGTGCTGATCCCCGTTGGCCTGGCCGGTGGCGCCCTGCTGCTGAAGCTCGCCGACAAGGACTGAGCGTCCCTTGGCCTTGCTCCGGGATTCCCTTCCCGGCCTCCAGCCCTCCCGACCAGGCCCAGCCGACTCCTAGGCTCAGGCCCGCTTGAGGGTTGGCGATGCAGGTTTTGGTGGTTGGCGGAACGGGAACCCTGGGGCGTCAAGTGGCCCGCCGGGCCCTCGACGCCGGCCACCAGGTTCGCTGTGTGGTGCGATCCCCCCGCAAGGCCGCGTTTTTGCAGGAATGGGGCTGCGAACTCACCCGTGGTGACCTGCTCGAGCCCGACAGCCTCGATTACGCCCTGGAGGGCCAGGACGCGGTGATCGATGCGGCCACCGCCCGGGCCACCGATCCCGGCAGTGCCTACGACATCGACTGGAGTGGCAAGCAAAACCTCTTTGCCGCCTGCCAGAAGGCCGGGGTGAAGCGGCTGGTGTTTGTGTCGCTGTTGGATGCCCATCAGCACCGCCAAGTGCCCCTGATGGACATCAAGGCCTGCACCGAGGACTGGCTGATGGCCTCAGACCTCGACTACACGATCCTGCGCGGGGTGGCCTTCATGCAGGGCGTGATCAGCCAGTTTGCGATTCCCGTGCTGGAGAGCCAGACGGTGTGGGTGAGTGGCACGCCCACGCCGATCGCCTACATGAACACCCAGGACATGGCCCGCTTCGCGGTGGCGGCCCTGGAGCGGCCCGAGACCGTGCGTCAGGCCTTCCCCGTGGTGGGTCCACGGGCCTGGACCACCAGTGAAGTGACCCAGCTCTGTGAGCGCTATTCCGGCAAGGAGGCGCGGATCTTCCGGGTGCCGCCGGCCCTGCTGAGCCTGATGCGATCGGTGACGGCCTTCTTCGAGGCCAGTCTCAACGTGGCTGAGCGGCTTGCTTTTGATGCCGTCACCGGCGGTGGCAAGGCCCTCGATGCGCCGATGGAGGCCAGCTACGAGGCCTTTGGCCTGGATCCGGCTGAAACCACCGGCCTTGAGGCCTATCTCAAGGAGTACTACGACACGATCCTCAAGCGCTTGCGTGAGATGGAATCGGACCTCGACAAGGAAGCCAAGAAAAAGCTGCCGTTCTGAATCCGGAATCGGCAGCCAGCAGGGCTGGCAGTGCGCCTGTACTATTGCGGCGTTGCTCTGTCGCGTGCATGTCGGTTGCCCAGATCAAGAACCTGCAGCGCCGCCTGGCGAACCTGGAGGCCGAGGCCATCGAGGAACTCAACCGGGCCTGTGGCCATGAGCTTTGGCAAGCCCTGGGTTTTGATGCCTTTGACAGCCTGGAGGATGGCGACCGGCGTGCCCGGGCGAACTACTACTACGGCCAGTTGCAGACGGTGCGGGAGCTCAAGGACGTCGTCGGCTAAGCCGCCCTATCCCCCGCCACCGGCCCGGCCGGATTTTCCACCGCCGGCCCGACCCCCGCGCCCGGGCGAGCGGCGCACCTGCTCCAGGCGTTGGGCTTCCTGGGAGCTCACCTCACGCCAGGCGCCTGGGGCCAGGCCGGTCAGGTCGAGGGGCGGCGCGCCGTCCATCAGATCAATGGCCACCCGCACGAGCCTCAGGGTGGGCAGCCCCACCGCGGCCGTCATGCGGCGCACCTGACGGTTGCGACCCTCGCGCAGCTCCAGCTCCAGCCAGCTGGTGGGGATGGCGGCACGCTGGCGGATCGGGGGATCGCGCTCGGGCAGCAGGGGATCGGTGATCAGCCGGGCCCGGGCTGGCAGGGTGGGCTCACCCTGAATCAGCACGCCCTGGCTCAGCTGCTCGAGCGCCTGGGGGTGCAGGGCGCCGTTGCCCTCCACCTGAACCCAGTAGCGGCGCCAATGGCCAAAGGCGGGGTCGGTGAGGCGCTGTTGCAGGCGCCCATTGCTGGTGAGCAGCAGCAGGCCTTCACTGTCGGCATCCAGCCGGCCGGCGGCATACACCCCTGGGATCGGGATGAAGGGGGCGAGGCAGCCCCAGCGGCTGCCGGGTTCGGGCGTGAACTGGCTCAGCACCCCGTAGGGCTTGTGGAAGAGAAGGGTGGTCAGGGAAGGCTGGTTGGGGGCCTGGGGATCAACTGGCTTGGCGCGCTTTCCACAGGTTCACCACGCCGATGGAGATCAGCAGCAGGCCCAGATCCAACGACAGCGGCGGCAAAACCATGGCGGAGCCGAAACGGCACAGGTGCTGCAGACCCTATCGCCCGTCGGGCGGCAATTAAGCTATTGGCAGCGATTGATTCCCCAGCCAGCTCCCCCGCATGATCGAGACCTCCGGTGTGATTGAAAAGGAGCAGGGCAACGGGTTTTACCTCGTGACCCTGGAACAGCCGGCTGGTCACCAGTGCCTCTGCCGGGCGGCAGGCAAGCTCACCAAGTTCCGCATCAAGCTGCTGGCCGGCGACAAGGTGTTGGTGGAGATCAGCCCCTACGACCTCACCCGGGGCCGGATCACCTATCGGGAGCGCAATGCCGCTGCCGGCCCCCGTCCCGGTGGCAACCGTCCCGGCGGACCTCGGCGTCGTTGAGCGCACCTTTCGGTGCGACGGCGCTGAGCGCACCTTTCGGTGCGCTTGTTCAGTTGACCGATCCCTCAGGCGGCAACGCCTAGGAGGGCTTCAATGGCTGCTTTGAATTCGCTGCGCTGCTTCACGCCCCGGAAGGTGTGCTTGAGCTCCTTCTGGAAAAACAGCTGCACCGTGGGGGTGCCGGTCACACCGGCCTGGGCGGCGATCTCCTGATCGGCTTCGATGTTGATCTCTACGCCCTGGGCAGCACCGCCGAGTTCGTCGAGCACCCGCTTGAGTTGGGGTTTGAGCACGTGGCAGGGGCCGCAGCTGGGGGAGGTGTAGACCACCAGGAGAGGCTTGGGGCTGTCGTGATACAGCTTGCGCAGCGCGTAGCCGCCCTTTTGCCAGAGGGCGTCCGGGGTGAAATTGTTGGCATCGCTTTCGGCGGTGGGCTGGGGTGCGCCCACCTCGGCCGGATCGACGGGATCGTGGCTCACGGTGACCGCCAGGTTGTGGTGGGTGAGCCAGCGTTCGGCCGCCAGGGCCGCCTGGCAGCCACTGCCTGCGGCCGTGATGCCCTGGCGCCACTCGGCGTCGGCCACGTCACCGGCGGCATACACGCCCTCCAGGCTGGTTTCGGGGCGGCCGGGTTGGGTCACCAGATAGCCGAGTTCATCCACCTCAAGCTGGCCCTTCACCAGGCGGGTGTTGGGGGTGTGGCCGATGGCGTAGAAGAGGCCCTTCACCGCCAAGTCCTCGCTGGTGCCGGTGGTGGCGTCCCGCAGGGTGAGGGCCTCCATCCAATCGCCGCCGCTGACGTCGGCCACCTGGCGGTTCCAGTGCACGGTGATGGCGGGATTGGCGAGCACCCGGTCGGCCATGGCCCCGCTGGCCCGCAGCTTGTCGCCGCGCACGATCAGGTGCACATGGCTGCCGTATTTGGTGAGATACACCGCCTCCTCGCAGGCGGAGTCGCCGCCGCCCACCACCGCCAGCTCGGCTTGGCGGAACTGGGGGGTGGCGCCATCGCAGATGGCGCAGGCACTGATGCCGTTGCTCCAGAAGCGCGCTTCGCTGGGTAGGCCCAGTCGGTTGGCGCTGGCTCCGGTGGCCAGGATCAGGGCCTGGGTCTGGAGGGTCTGGCCTTCGGCGGTGACCCGGTAGGGCCGTTGGGAGAGGTCGATGGCGGTGGCATCAGCCTCGATCAGCCGGGTGCCCCAGCGCACCGCCTGGGCCTTCATGTTGTCCATCAGATCCGGCCCCAGGATGCCGTCCGGGAAGCCGGGGAAGTTCTCCACGTGGGTGGTGGTCATCAGCTGGCCACCGGGGATGCCACCGTCTTGAAAGCCCGTGATCAACACCGGGTTGAGGTTGGCCCGGGCGGCGTAGATGGCCGCGGTGTACCCCGCCGGCCCCGACCCCACGATCACCAGGTTTTCCACGGCTGGGGCGGCTCCCTCGGACGGCACGGCTTAAGCGGATCGACTATGAGTTAAGCCTAGGTGATGGCCCAGCGAATCGGCTGACGCGATCCCGGAAAAAAGCCGGGGTTTTTTAGATTTTCTTTAGATTTCCAGGAGTCCGTCGCTCTCGGGCCGGATGCCCTGTCCCAGGTCGTTGGGAACCATCAGCACGCTGGCTTCGAGGAGTTCCGGGTGCTCTTCCAGGCAGAGCAACCATTCCCGGAACTCTTCAGTGATCGCAAAGCTTTCTTCGTAGTGCTCGAGGGAGTCGAGGGTGGCTCGGCGGGCCAGAGCCCAGCTCACGGCAACCGTGAGACGGCGATTCACTGCGGGGTTCATGCTCCCCTCTCCCTTGGTTGGCACCACGTTGCCGGGGCGCGGGCCGTCCTTAGGTATTGGTTGACACAACGTCGCAAATTTGCCGCGCAAGTTTGTATCTCCTTGGACGGGATCACGCCCTTTGCTGCAGAAAACCGGGCAGTTCCGGTCCCCCCAGGCGGATGACCTCGCCGACCCGTTCATCGACGGTTTCCAGGGGAAGGGCTCCGGCCCCAGGGCTGCCGCTGGCCTCGGGTTCGGGGGCCGCCAGCCTGGGGCGCACCAGGTAGGGCTCGCTCAGGGACCAGCTGCGGGCGTAGCTGATCAGCAGGGGATCGGCGGGGGCAAACACGTAGGACGGATCCCGGGGCACCGCTTCCACCCCGGCCCGCTCTCCCTCCATCCGCACGGCCCGGGTGATCGCCTGCACGAAGCGACTGCGGGTGACCACGGTGGTGAGGTAGGCCACCACCCGCAGCCGGGGGGCATCGAAGCCCTCGGCGCACATGTCGATGCTCACCAGCCAGTCGGCCTCACCGGCCTGGAAGGCGGCCAGGCGGGTGGCGGCTTCGGGGTCCTGGGAGTGCACCAGATGCACCCGATCCCCTTCCTCTTCCAGCAGCCCGGTGATGCGCCGGGCATGGGCGATATCCCGGGCGATCACGAGACCGCCGGCCTCGGGATGGCTGCCGCGCACCCGTTCCAGGCGTTTGCGGGCGTTGAGCAGCAGCCGCAGGGCGATGCTGCTGCTGTCGCCCAGCTGAATGGCGCGACGCAGATTGCGAGCCCGCCAGCTCTCGCGGACTTCGGCGGAGAGGGGGGAGGTTTCGGTGTCGGCGCTGGTCTGGGGCCGGCCGTGCTCCACCCAGCCATCTTGAAAGCGGAATTCCAGCGGGCGCACATCGCCGGCGAGGATCAATTGGCGGGGCTCCACGCTGAGGTCGGGGGCGATGCGCTCGATGATCTGATCGCCCTCGCGCACCCGCACCCGGCGGGCCGCGCAGAAGGCCAGGTTGTCGGCCCGGAAGGGCGTGCCGGTGAGCCCCAGCCGCAGCTGGGCCCGACCGGCGAGCTGGCTGAAGGCAAAACCCCAGGCGGCGGCCTCCGGTTCGTCGGGGTCGAGCCCTAGGTGGTGCACCTCATCGGCGATCGCCAGCCAACGGCCCATCCCCAGCTGGCCCAGGCCGGTGGCCAGATGGCTGCGGTGGCGGCCGGCGCCTTGGTAACTGAGCAGCAAGCCATCCCAGTTGCCGTTCTGCTCCAGGTCGGCCAGGCCCCGCTCGGGGTCCCACTCCAGCAGCCGCAGATTCAGCCGCTCCGCCGCCACCAGCCACTGCCGCGCGATCGAGCTGCGGTGGCAGAACACCAGGAAGCGCTCCAGGCGGCCCTCCCGCTGCAGGGTGTGGAAGCTCAGCAGGGCGCCGAGGGTCTTGCCGGCACCGGGGCCGGCGTGGATGAGCACGTCGTGGCCGCCCGGCTGGCCGTTGAGCAAGCGGGCCCGCAGGAGCTGGATCAGGCGGGTCTGCCACTGCCTGGGCCGGATCCCCGGGGTTGCCGGTGCCGGCAGGCCCAGATCAAAGGAGGGAAACGCCATCGCGCCATTGTGGCGATGAATGAGTGTTGTGGCCTATGGGTTTGTGGCTGGCTGTGCCTACCTTCTGGCCATCCCCCCGGGCCAAGCCGTTGCCTCCATGGCCAACCCCAATCCCCACCACCCCAACTCCTTTTCCGATCCAGGCTCCTGGGCCTGGACGGCCCAGCGGCAGCGGCGCCATCTCGGCGCCTGCTGGGAGCTCGAGTGCGACATCGATCCGATGATCCTGCGGGCCCGCCAGCTGCGCCATCTGGGGGCCTTGCCCCAGGCCAGCTGCGTGGAACAGGAGCTGCTGCCCCTGTTCTGAGTGGTGCTCGGGTGCTGGGGGCCGGGCTGCATGGGGAACTGCGCACATTTGCCGGTGTTCTGTTGCCCCCGGCAGGGGGCTCACCCCCTAATGGAGGCATGACCCCTGGGAATCCTCTTGGCTGAACCGTCGGGTGTGGACGTGGGAGCGGTGCTGATCCTGCGGGAGCGCAGTGCGGGCGAGTCCCGCGTGGCCGCGACTCCGGAAACCGTGCGGCGCCTGCGGGCCCGCGGGTTGAACTTTCAGGTGGAGCTGGGGGCTGGCCTGGCCGCCGGTTACGCCGATCAGGACTACGCCGACGCCGGCGCCAGCCTGGTGGAGCCTGGGGCCGGCTTGGGAGCGGGCGTTGATGCCGTGCTCTGCGTCAATCCGCCGGCCGCCGCCGTTCTCGAGCAGCTCAAGCCCGGGGCCCTGGTGGCCGGCCTGCTGGCCCCCTACGGCGCCTCGGGCCTGGTGGAGCAGCTCCAGGCCCGCCAGCTCTCGGCCCTGGCCCTGGAGTTGCTGCCGCGGATCAGCCGTGCCCAGAGCATGGATGTGCTCTCTTCTCAGGCCAACATCGCTGGCTACAAGGCGGTGCTGCTGGCGGCGGCGGCCCTCGACCGCTATGTGCCGATGCTGATGACAGCCGCAGGCACGATTCAGCCCGCCCGGGCGCTGATCCTCGGGGCTGGGGTGGCCGGCCTGCAGGCCCTGGCCACGGCCCGACGCCTCGGGGCCGTGGTGTACGTGAGCGATGTGCGACCCGCGGCCAAGGAGCAGGTGGAGTCCCTGGGCGGACGGTTTGTGTCGCCGCCGGAGCAGGAAGAGCGGCCGGCGGAGTCTGGGGGCTACGCCAAGGCGGCCAGCGAGGCCTTCCTGGCGGCCCAGCGCCAGCAGCTGGCCGAGCAACTGGCCTTGGCCGACATGGTGATCTGTACCGCCCAGGTGCCCGGGCGCCGCGCGCCGCTGCTGATCTCTGAGGAGATGGTGGCGGGCATGCGCCCGGGCTCCGTGGTGGTGGATCTGGCCGTGGCCCAGGGCGGCAATTGCGCCGGCACGGTCTGCGGCCAGACGGTGGAGCGCCACGGCGTGCAGCTGATCGGCGGCGACGGACTGCCCAGCTCCGTGGCCAACCATGCCAGCGCCCTCTACGCCCGCAACCTGGCCGCCCTGGTGGAGCACGTGCTGGGTGAGGGCGGCTTCTCGCTCGACCAGCAGCTCGAGCAGGAGGACCCGATCGTGGCGGGGTGCCTGCTCACCCACGCCGGCGCCTGCCGCTTCCCCGACCTCGTTTCCGGAGCCAACTGATGAGTGCCTTGTCCCAAGCCCTCTGGGTGCTCCTGCTGGGCAGCCTGCTGGGCCTCGAATTGATCGGCAAGGTGCCGCCCACCCTGCACACCCCGCTCATGAGTGGCGCCAACGCCATCAGTGGCATCACGGTGCTGGCCTCCCTCACCTTGATTGCCCAGGCCAACGGTCAGGTGCCCCTGTTGCTGCTCGGTTCCCTGTCGCTCGGCTTCGCCCTGTTCAACGTGGTGGGCGGCTTCCTGGTCACCGACCGCATGCTCGCCATGTTTTCCCGTAAAAAGACGCGTTCTGGAGGTGCAGGCTGATGGCTGGACTCGATCTGTTGCCGGCCGCCATCGACCTGGTGGCGGTGCTGCTGCTGGCCCTCGGCATCAAGGGGCTCTCCAAGGTGAGTACCGCCCGCTCCGCCAATGGCCTGGCCGCCCTGGCCATGGGCCTGGCGGTGCTGGGCCTGCTGATCCAGCAGCCCCTCTCGGCCCAGGCCTGGCTCTGGATCGCCATTGGCACAGCGTCGGGGGGCCTGCTGGGCCTGGTGACGGCCCAGCGCGTGCCGATGACGGCCATGCCCGAAACCGTGGCCCTGTTCAACGGCTGCGGCGGCATGGCCTCGCTGCTGGTGGCCCTTGGGGTGGCGCTGTACAGCCCGGGTGGCGCCCCTGGGTTGGTGGAACAAATCTCGATCGTGATTTCGGTGTTCGTGGGCGCGATCACCTTCAGTGGCTCGATCGTGGCCATGGGCAAGCTCCAGGGCTGGATTGACACCCCCGGCTGGACCCAGAGCTCCCTGCGTCACGTGGTGAACATCGGTCTGGCGGTGGCCTGCCTGGCCAGCGCCATCGCCTTGCCCGGGGCCATGGCCGGTCTGCCCCTCTGGGTGCTGGTGGTGGCCTCCAGCCTGCTGGGCATCGGCGTGACCCTGCCCATCGGCGGGGCGGACATGCCGGTGGTGATCTCCCTGCTCAACTCCTATTCCGGCGTAGCTGCTGCCGCTGCTGGCTTCGTGGTGGGCAGCCAGTTGCTGATCGTGGCCGGCGCCATGGTGGGCGCTGCCGGCCTGATCCTCACCCAGGTGATGTGCACCGGCATGAACCGCTCCCTGGTGAGCGTGCTGTTCGGTGGGGCCCTGGGTGGCGCCGCGCCCGTGGGAGGGGGCGGCGATGAAGCCGGCTACACCCGCATCACCAGCTGCAGCGCCGAGGAATGTGCCCTGGCCCTCGAGGCCGCCGAGCGGGTGGTGTTCGTGCCCGGCTACGGCCTGGCCGTGGCCCAGGCCCAACACGCCCTGCGCGAGCTCTCCAAGTTGCTCGAGGCCCACGGCGTGGAGGTGACCTATGCCATCCACCCGGTGGCCGGCCGCATGCCGGGCCACATGAATGTGCTGCTCGCCGAGGCCGACGTGCCCTATGAGCAGTTGCTGGAGATGGACACGATCAACCCCGAGTTCCCCCGCACCGACGTGGTGATCGTGCTGGGGGCCAATGACGTGGTGAATCCCGATGCCAAGAGTGACTCCACCAGCCCCCTCTTCGGCATGCCCGTGCTTGAGGTGGACCAGGCCCGTCAGGTGTTCGTGGTGAAGCGCAGCCTGGGGGCCGGCTACGCCGGCATCAAGAACGCCCTGTTTGAGCTTCCCCAGACCGCCATGGTGTTCGGTGATGCCAAGGCCGTGCTCAACGGCCTGCTGAGCGAGCTGCGCAGCATGGGGGTGGGCAAGAAGGTGGCGGCCTGAATCCAGCGCTCCCTGCCCTGGGGCTAGAGCTGGCCCCCTTCCGGCAGCGATGGCCCTGGATTGGCCCAGACCTGCAAACCCTGCGGGACACCCTCAGCCCGCCCCGCTTGCCCGCCGACCAGGGCGAACCCCTGGCCCTGGCGGTGGGGGAGGGATGTTCCCTGCTCGCCCTCTGTGATCCCCCCCGCTTGGCGGAGCCGCGAGCCCTGGTGGTGTTGCTGCACGGCCTGGGCGGCTCCAGTGAGCGTGAGGGGTTGCGGAGGATGGGTTTGAGCCTGCAGGACGCAGGCATGGCGGTGTGGCGGTTGAACCTGCGCGGCGCGGGGCCGGGCCGGTCGCTGGCCCCGGGCACCTACGCCGCCCGTTGCGACAGCGACCTGCTGCCGGTGTTGCGGCGGGCTCGCGAGCAGGCCGGCGGCCTGCCGTTGTTGGGCGTGGGCATCTCCCTGGGCGGCACGATGTTGCTGAATGCGGTCTTGGCCGAGGCCGGGGTGCTCGATGGCCTGGTGTGCACCAGCAGTCCGCTCGACCTCGCCGCTTGCTCGCGGCAGATCGAGCGACCCCGCAACCGGATCTACCAGCGCTGGCTGCTGCGCCGGCTGCGGGCCCAGACCCTGGCCGATCCCTTTGGGGTGAGTGCGGCGGAGCGCTGGGCCTTGCAGGGCCCGGATCGGCCGCGCACGATCCGGGCCTTTGATGCCGCCATCACCGCGCCGCGCTGGGGCTACGGCTCGGTGGAGCACTACTACCGGCAGGCGTCGCCGCTGCCCCGGCTGCTGGCAGCCCCTGGGGCGGATGAGCGCAGCCACCCGGCCCTGCCGCCCACCCTGCTGCTGCATGCCCTCGACGACCCCTGGGTGCCCGCCAGCGGTGCCCAGGCCTTGGCCGCCCACCCCCCATCCGGGGTGGAGGTGCTGCTCACGGGCCAGGGCGGCCACAACGGCTTCCACGGCGTGGGCGATGCTCCGCTGAGCTGCTGGGGCGATCAGGTCACGGTGCAGTGGTTGGAGCGGCTGTTGGCTGGAGGGCTAGGCCGCTAGCCGCCGCGAAGGGCATCCGCTTGAGGATCCAGGCCTCGATCGGGCTGCCGCCGATCACGTGCTCCCGCAGGATCCGCTCGATGCGCTCGGGGCTGACGCCGGTGTAAACGATGCCCTCGGGCCAGATCAGCAGCACCGGGCCCTCGGCGCAGATGCGCAGGCAGTCGGCTTTGTTGCGCAGCACGATCCCCTCGGGGCGCTGCGGATCCTCGAGGCCCCACTCGCGCACCAGGCGCTTGAGGGTGTCCCAGCTGGCGGCGCCGATGGCGGGATCGGGGCAGCAGAGCGCCTTGGTGGGGGTGGCGCAGAGCAGCAGGTGATGGGAAACGCGCGTCACGCCGGCAGCGCAGCCGGGGTCTTGGCCTGCAGCCGGGCTGCAGCCTCACGCACCGCCTGACGGGCCCAGGCGTCGACGGCCAGCACGTCGGACAGGGAGGGATGGGCCGTGAGGTCGGCCTTGTGGCGTTCGCACACCCCGTCGATCAATTTGGGAATGTCGAGGAAATGGATTTGCTCCTCGAGGAAGAGGGCCACGGCCTGCTCGTTGGCGGCGTTCATGGCGGCGGGCATCGTGCCGCCGGCGCGCCCCGCCGCGTAGGCCAGCTCCATGCAGGGGTAGCGGGCCGGGTCGGGGGCGCGGAAGGTGAGCGCGCCCACCTCGGTGAGATCGAGGCGGCGCCAGGGGGTATCGAGCCGTTCGGGCCAGCTGAGGCAGTAGAGGATCGGCAGCTTCATATCGGGCCAGCCGAGCTGGGCTAGCACCGAGGAATCGGCCAGCTCCACCATCGAGTGGATGATCGATTGGGGGTGCACCACGATCTCGATGTGGTCGTAATCGAGGCCGAAGAGGTAGTGGGCTTCGATCACCTCGAGGCCCTTGTTCATCAAGGAGGCACTGTCGACGGTGATCTTGCGGCCCATGCTCCAGTTGGGGTGGCTGGTGGCATCCGCCACGGTGGCCTTGTGCAGATCGGCGGGGTCCCAGTCGCGGAAGGCGCCGCCGCTGGCGGTGAGCTGGATGCGGCGCAGGCCGGGCGTGGGGGTGCCGGTGCTCAGGCGTGCCGTTTCGGCGTAGGGCGTGCCCTGCAGGCACTGGAAGATGGCGGAGTGCTCCGAATCGGCGGGTAGCAGGCGCGAGCCCGATTTCTCTAGCTCGGGCAGCACCACGGGCCCTGCGGCAATCAGGGTTTCCTTGTTGGCCAGGGCCAGATCCTTGCCGGCGCGGATGGCGGCCAGGGTGGGCAGCAGGCCAGCGCAGCCCACGATGCCCGTCACCACCAGATCGGCCGTGGACCAGGCGGCGGCGGCCTCCAGCCCCTCATTGCCGCCGAGGAGCTCGGGCAGGCGCGCCGGGCGCTGGCTGGGCTCGAGGCCGTTGAGGCGCTCGCGCAGCTCGCTGAGGCGCTCGGGATGTGCCAGGGCCACGGCCTCGGGGGCGTGGCGGATGATCTGCTCCACCAGCAGATCGAGGTTGTTGCCCGCGGTGAGGGCCACCACCTTGAAGCGATCAGGGAACTCCTCGGCCAGCTCGAGCGTTTGGGTGCCGATCGAGCCGGTGGAGCCGAGCACGGAGAGGGCTTTCACGGGCAGGGCTCCAGCGATGGGCACCAGTTTCCCATTCCCCCGTTGCCGGCAAGGCGCCAGCATGGGTTTTGCATCGTTGTTCCAGCCTGGAGCTGATTCATGCCGACCCGTGGCTGCTGGCCCTGGCCAAGCCCTCGGGCCTGCTCTGCCAGCCGGGGCTGGGGCCGGAGCTGGCCGATTCCCTGCTCAGCCGGGCCCAGCGGCGCTGGCCGGAGGTGCGGCTGGTGCACCGCCTCGATCGCGACACCTCGGGCCTGATCCTCCTGGCCCGCGACGCTGAAACCCATCGCCGCCTGAGCATCGCCTTCGCCGAGCGCCGCGTGCGCAAGACCTACCTGGCCTGGGTGGCGGGGGTGCCGGCGGGCCGCGGCGGGGTGATCGACCTGCCCCTGGCCCGCGTGGCGACCCGGCCGCCTCGCTATGGCGTGGTGCCGGTGGCCGGCGGCGGCAAGCCGTCCCTGACCCGCTGGCGCCTGCTGCGCCCCGGCCAGTGCGCCAGCCTGCTGCTGCTCCAGCCCCAGACGGGGCGCTCCCACCAGTTGCGGGTGCATCTGGCGGCCCTCGGCCACCCGGTGCTGGGGGATTCCCTCTACGGCGATGGGGCGGCGGCGCCGCGCCTGCAGCTCCATGCCGCCGGGCTTCGGTTTCGCCATCCCGTCAGCGGCGACGTGCTGCGTCTGCGCAGCGGGTGCCCGCTGGCCGCGGCGGATCCCCTTAACTGAGCCGAGTTGGACCTCTCCCCATGGCGGCACTGCCCGTGTGGCTGCAGCGTTGGAATTTCATTGACCGGGCCAAGCTGGAGCGCCAGCTCTGGGATGCTTTCGAGCGGCAGGAGGATCTGCAGGCCCTGGTGGATGGTTGTGAGCCGGGCTTTCAGAAGGAGGTGTGGACCACCACCCTGGAGCGCATCCGCAAGATCGAGCGGATGATGCAGGGCCGGCAGGCGCCCGAGCCGAGCGAGGAGTGAGGGTGGAAGCGTGAGGGGCCCGCGTTTCCTGAGGTGTGGGCAGGTGTCTCCCGAATTCTGTACAAGCTGTACGGAATTCAGAGGGGGTTGCGGGCAGAAGGGGCGCGGCAGGGGACGCGCCGTTTGAAGCTGCGTTCAGCCTCTCCACTCAGCCCCTCAGCAAGTCAGCCCCGCAGCCACTCGGTGACGCCACCGGGCTTGTCGATCAGCTCGATGCCCTGGGCCTGGAGAGCATCCCGGATCGCGTCGGCAGCCGCGAAATCCTTGGCGGCCTTGGCGGCCTGGCGGGCCGTGATCTGGGCTTCGATCTCGGCGTCGCTGGGGCTCGCCACTCCCGCGCCTGCTCCTGCTCCCGAGCCGGCGGCCTGGCTTTCGGCTGCCCGCTCCTGTTGGAGGCCCAGCACCCCCGCCAGCTCCAGCAGCAGCTGGCCCTGGGCCACCAGGGCCGGGGTGGCGGCTTCGGCCGCGGCGGCCCCATCCCCGCGCTCGATGCGATTGGCCAGGGCCCGCAGGGGTTTGGCTAGCTCGAACAGCACGGCCAGCGCAGCGGAGGTGTTGAGGTCGTCGTCCATGGCGGCGGCGAAGCGCTGGTGGGCGGCGGCCAGGGCGGGCGCCTGCTCGCCGGCATCGGCAGTGGGGTCGGTAGTGGCGTCGCTAGTGCTGGCAGCAAGACCCAGGGCGGCGTTGAGCCCCTTCCAGCCGGTGGCGGCGGCCTCGAGCGCCTCGGCGGTGAAGTCGAGCGGTTTGCGGTAGTGGGCTTGCAGGGTGAACAGGCGCAGGGTCATCGGGGAGACGCCCGAATCCAGCAGGGCGCGGATGGTGGTGAAGTTGCCGAGCGATTTGCTCATCTTCTGGCCGCCCACATTCACCATGCCGTTGTGCAGCCAGTAGCGGGCCAGCTCCTGGCCAGTGGCCGCCTCCGACTGGGCAATCTCGTTTTCGTGGTGGGGGAACACCAGGTCGGCGCCGCCGAGGTGGATGTCGATGGTGTCGCCCAGCTCCTCGCGCACCATCGCCGAGCACTCGATGTGCCAGCCCGGCCGGCCGGGGCCCCAGGGCGACTCCCAGCTGGGTTCACCCGGTTTGGTGCCCTTCCAGAGGGCGAAGTCGAACGGGTGCTGCTTGCGGGCCTCCTCTTCACTGGCCACACGGCCGGAGGCGTTGTCCTGCTGTTCGGAGAGATCCCGGCCGGAGAGCTTGCCGTAGCCGGCGTGCTTCATCACGGCGAAGTACACATCGCCATCAGCCGAATAGGCGGCGCCCTTGGCCTCCAGTTCGCTGATCAGGGTGCGGATCGCATCGAGGCTGCTGGTGGCCCGTGGCATGCGATCGGGCGGCAGGATGTTGAGGCGCGCCATGTCGGCCACGAAGGCCTCGATGTTGCGCTCGCTCACCACCTCCATTGAGCTGCCCTCTTCAGCAGCCCGATTGAGGATCTTGTCGTCGATGTCGGTGTAGTTCTGCACGAACGTCACCTGGTAGCCGCTCCACAGCAGATAGCGGCGCAGCACATCCCAGGCGATGTAGCTGCGGGCATGGCCCAGGTGGCAGAGGTCGTACACCGTCACGCCGCAGCAGTAGATGCTCACCTGGCCAGGCACCAGGGGCTCGAACGGCTCCAGGCGGCGGCTGAGGGTGTTGGTGAGTTTCAGGGTCATCAGGCCAGCGGTCACTTCGCGTCCATCCAGTTGGGGCCCACGCCCGTTTCCACCACTAGGGGCACCGAGAGGGTGACGGCCCGCTCCATGGTTTCACGCGTCAGGGTGAGCACCTGATCCAGGACGGCGGGAGCTGCTTCCAGCACCAGTTCGTCGTGCACCTGCAGCAACAGTCTTGCCGGTAGCTGGGCGGCCTGCAGTTCCCGGTGCAGCTGCACCATGGCCAGCTTGATGATGTCGGCGCTGGAGCCCTGGATCGGGGCGTTGGCCGCAGCCCGCAGCTGCTGGGCCTCCATGCCGCCGCGGCGGGCCACCTCCAGGTCGATCTCGAGGGGATCCTTGCCCCGGAGCCGGCCCAGGCCATTGGGGTCGAAGTGGAACGGCCGGCGCCGGCCCAGGATCGTTTCCACGTAGCCCCGGCTCAGGGCCAGCCGCTCCTGCAGCTCCAGGAAGGCGAACACCTTCGGGTAGCGCTGCTTGTATTTGCCCAGAAACTCTTTGGCGTCGGCCTGGCTCACGCCCGTTTCCCGGGCGAAGCGCTGGGCGCCCATGCCGTAGATCACGCCGAAGTTGATCGTCTTGCCCAGGCGGCGCTCCGCCGGCGTCACCGTGTCCTTCTCCAGCAGCAACCGGGCCGTGAGGGCGTGCACGTCGTCGCCCGTGCGGTACGCCTCCACCAACACCTCCTCGCCGCTGAGGTGGGCCAGGATGCGCAGCTCGATCTGGGAGTAGTCGGCGCTGATCAGGCTCCAGCCCTCCTGGGGCAGGAAGGCCTTGCGGATCCGCCGCGAAAACTCGGTGCGGATTGGGATGTTCTGCAGGTTGGGGTTGCTGCTGCTCAGGCGCCCGGTGGCGGTGACGGCCTGGTTGAAATCGGTGTGCACCCGGCCGGTTTCCGGCTCCATCAGGGCCGGCAGGGCATCCACGTAGGTGCTCTTGAGCTTGCTGAGGGTGCGGTGCTCCAGCACCAGCGCCACCACCGGGTGATCGGCCTCCAGCTTCTCCAGCACCGCCGCGTCGGTGCTCCAGCCGGTTTTGGTTTTGCGGGATTTCTTGCGATCGAGGCCGAGGGTGTCGAACAGCAGCTCGCCCAGCTGTTTGGGGGAGGCGAGGTTGAAGTCCATCCCGGCAGCCGCCTTGGCCTCGCCCTCGAGGCGATCCAGCGTGGTTTTGAGCTCCTCGCTGAGCTCACCGAGGTAGGCGGTGTCGATGCGGATGCCGGTGGCCTCCATCAGCGCTAGCACCGGCTCCAGGGGCAGCTCCAGCTGGTCGAGCAGCTCGGGGAGGGCCTCGCCCATGGCCGTGAGCTCCCGGCGCAGCAGCTGGGCCAGGCGCCAGGTGAGGTGCACATCCATGCCGCAGTACTGGGCGGCCTCTGTAATCCCCACGGACGCGAACGTGGCGCCCTTGGGCACCAGCTCGGTGTAGCTGGTGGGGCTGAAGCCGAAGTGGCGCTCGGCCATGGCGTCGAGGCCGTGTTTGTCGCCGGCATCGCGCAGGTAATCGGCCAGCAGGGTGTCCATTACCACCCCCTCCAGGGGCAGGCCGTGGCGCAGCAGGATCAGCCGGTCGTACTTGGCGTTCTGCAGGGCCTTGGGGTGGGAGGCGCTGGCCAGCCAGGGGGCCAGGGCGGTGAGCACCGCATCGAGGGGCAGCTGGGGCGGGGCCTCCGGGGGGGCGCTGAGCAGGTCGGCCGCCGCGGGCGGGTGGTGGCCGATCGGGATGTAGGCCAGCTCCCCGAGGCCATCCCCCCAGGCCACTCCCACTCCCACCAGCTCGGCCTGGAAGGGGTTGAGGCTGGTGGTTTCGGTGTCGAGGGCCACGGGCCGGCCGGGATCGCTGCAGCCGTTGAGGTGGGTCACCAGGGCGGCGAGGGCCTCGGCACTGGTGATCAGCTGGGGGGCGAGCGGGGGCAGCGCGGGGGCCTCTTCCAGGGGGGGCGCCTCGGGGCTACTGGGGTCTGGGCTGGTGCTCGGTGTGGCTTGGGCGGGGGCTGTGACGGCCTTGCCGCCCGCGGGGCTGGATCCCTCCCTGGGTTCCGGCGGCACGGCCGAGAACAGCTGGGCGAACTGGGGCACCTGTTTCACCAGGCTGTACAGCTCCAGCTCCTCCAAACTGCCGGCCAGGGCGTCGGCCTTTACGGCCCCCAGCTCCAGCCGCGGCTCGCTGGGCAGGGGGATGTCGATCAGGATCTCGGCCAGCATGCGCGAGCGGTAGGCGTTGTCTTTGTCGTCGCGCAGCTTGTCCACCAGGGCGCCCTTGAGCACGCCCTTGGGATCCTTGGCCTTGGGGCCCGCCTGCTCGAGCGCCTCCAGCGCCGCGTAGATGCCGTCCACATGGTCGTAGGCGGCGAGCAGGTTGATGGCGGTTTTGGGGCCCACGCCCTTGACGCCCGGGATGTTGTCGGAGCTGTCGCCGGTGAGGGCCTTGAGATCCACCACCTCCTCCGGGGTGACGCCGAGCTTGGCGATCACGCCCTCGCGGCGGATCTCGCTGGGGCCACTGTTTTTGGCGTAGGGCCCTCCGCCCATGTAGAGCACGGCGATGTCGCGCGCGTCGTCCACCAGCTGGAACAGGTCGCGGTCGCCCGAGAGGATCCGCACCCGCCAGCCGGCGTTGGCGGCCCGGTTGGCCAGGGTGCCGAGCACGTCGTCGGCTTCGAAGCCCGGCGCCATGGCCAGCGGGATGTCGAGGCTCTCGGCCAGGATCTGCTGCAGGTTGGCCAGATCGGCGAAGAAGTGCTCCGGCGCCTCATCCCGGTGGGCCTTGTAGGCCTCGTCGGCCTCGTGGCGGAAGGTGGGTTCCGCCGTGTCGAAGGCCACCACCAGCCCGTTGGGTTTGAGCCCCTTGCAGTTGTCGAGCAGGGCCTTGAGGAAGCCGTAGGTGACGCTGGTGGGCACCCCCGCCTTGGTGCTCAGGCCGCCGTCGCCCCCCTTGGAGAAGGCATAAAAGCTGCGGAAGGCCAGGGAGTGGCCGTCGATCAGCAGCAGCAGGGGCTTGGTGCTGGGGGCCACGTTGCTGCTGCCGTCGTTGCGTGGGGGCCAGCCTGCCAGAGCTCAGGGCTGATCCAGGCGCAGGGCCAAGCGGAGAGTGGCTTTTTAGGTGCTCCGGGGGGTGTCCCATTGCTCAACAATCTGCAGCACCGCTTGGGCGCAGCGGATCGACTCCTCGGCATCTTGGTGATCAAAGCGCTCAAGCGGCGGCGTGGCGTCGTCGGGGTAGCGGGTGCTGGTGGCCATGCGGCTCAGAGGTTTGAGGCGCAGCTGCTGTAGAGGTTCGGTGGGCACACCGAGCGACGCAAGGCACTCCACGAGTTCGGTGAGCTGGTGGGTGTGGGCTGGCTCAGCGCCGAGCTCGAGGATGACCCCTTTCAACGCTTTTTCTGCTGCCTGAGAGGCAAAAAAACAGGCTTGGGCGTGAAAGCCCCGGGAGTCCGCTAGCACGGCCAACTCCAGGTCGTTGCGGGCCTGATCCAGCCAGGCTTGCGGGCGTGTGTTCATGAGCCGCGTTGAAAGATCGGTACGGCCTCGCTAAAGGTGGCCCTCCAGGTGGGATGGCTGGCGCGAGCTTTGCGCTGCCAGCTTTCACGGCTCATGGCGATCAGGTCGTCTCCTAGGTGGGCATCGGCCAACGCATCTGCCACGGCCTCGGCGTCTTGCTGGGTGGTGCCAACGGCGATCAGGTCGACATCGGAATGGCCATCAAAGTCACCCCTGGCCCGCGATCCAAACAGCAGCACCTGCTCAATTCCGATGCCCTGCTTCACGCAAGCCTGGCCGACCTCCTCGGTTTTGCGGCGTAAGTCGGCCAGCCAGCTTTCATGCCGTGCTTGACGGATGCGGCCGAGAGTGGACAGGGCTGCCATGTCCCAAGGTTAAGCGCATCGGCAAAGCAGCCATGGAGCAAGGCAGGGCAAGCAACGGGGCCTTCACCGGCATGCCCGTTCATGCCGCCTTCAGCCCCTGCGGCCAGTACCGCTGGTGGCTGGAGCGCCTGTGGCAGCCGGCGGCGCCGCGGCTGCTGTTCATCGGCCTCAATCCCTCGCGGGCCGATGGCCAGCGCGACGATCCCACCCTGCGGCGGTTGTTGGGATTTGCCCAGCGGTGGGGCTACGGCTGCCTCGAGGTGCTCAACCTATTTGATCTAATCAGCCCATCGCCGGCGGTGCTGCGCCGCGCCGCCGATCCGGTGGGCTTGGAGGCTGATTTCTGGCTGCAGCACCGGCTGGCGGCCCAGCCTGAGGCCACCCTCTGGCTGGGCTGGGGCAACCAGGGGGCCTGGCGGGGGCGCGATCAGGAGGTGCTGGCCTTGTTGCAGGGGCGTGGTCTCTGGGCCCTGGGCCTCACCGCCGCCGGCCAGCCCCGCCATCCCCTCTATGAGGCCAGTGATGTTGCGCTGCAGCCACTCACCTGGCACAACCAACAGACCCTGGGGCATCCTGTGGGCACGTCCGTTTCGCTGCCTGGCGCGCCCCCATGTCCCGCATCCCCCGCCGCTACGCCGTTCACCTGCATATGAGCGGCGGCCAGACCGAAACCGTCCATTTCCCCACCCTGGAGGCGTTTCAGCAGTGGTATGGCGGGGTTCTC
>NZ_JAGQBE010000036.1 GCF_024345475.1 Cyanobium sp. T1B-Tous | reverse complement strand
ATTTGAAGACCTGACCGCCGCGATGAAAAAGTTCAACCTGGAGGTGCAGTGATGCAAGAACTGATCTCTCGCGATGAGATGGCGCACGTGGCCCGCTGGTGTGAGCTGGTGGAGGCATTGGCCGCCGATGCGGAGGCATTGCAGGCGCCAGAGCCTGGAACGGATGACACCCGCTACCGCCAGGAGTGGCAGGCCCTGGGGGATCGGTGGATGGCCTGCTGCTGGACCGCGCTAACGCCGCCGTTCATTGCTGCCAGCGCGAGGTTGGCCCGGGCCAAGGTCTGCCCCCAGCCGCTGCAGCTGCGCGAGGAAGGGACACCAGAGGGCTTTCGTTTGATCCCTGAGGCAGAGCTGGAGCAATGGCTGGTGGTGAAGACGCAACGGGCCCGGATTGCAGAGGGCAGGGCCCAGGGCAAGTGGCAGCGCCGAGGCCGTCCGCCGATGGAGCCGGATAAGCCGGCAACGGATGAAGAGGCCGCTGCCGCCGAACGTCGCGCCGCGTATGCGGCAAAGAAACAAGCCGAAGCCGAAGAGGCCAAGCAAGCCGCCGCCGATCGTGAAGCACGGATGCTGGCCGTTGCAGCAGAGGCATCGGCACCCGCGCCAGACCCTGCTCCAGAGCCTGCTGACGCCGTGTCAGAGGAGGCCCCGGCCACCGCCGCTGCGCCTGTGGTGTGGGTCACGTCACCGGAGCTGGCAGAGGCGTTAGGGCTGACGCAATCAGCAATCGACAACCACCGGCGCGCTGGCCGATTGGAGGGGCTGTGGAGGTTGCCCGGGCCGGATCGAGTGCGGGGAACGTTGTTTGATCTGGAAGGTTGCAAAGCAGTCATCCGGGACTGGGAGACAGCACCGCGCAAACGCAAGCGGCGCAGCCCAGCTGCTGACGCACCCGCCGACCCACTGCCGGTGGTGATCGAACCCGACAAGGCCCAGGAGCCGGCGCCTGATTCAGCGGCCCTGCTGGCGAAGCTGGCCAATGACCCGGCACTGCTGGCCAAGTTGGCGGCGCTAGTGGGAGAGGTGCAGCCCTGACCGGCTGCCTTGCCGACAGCCGGTTTCCCACTGATTTCCCACTTTGCCCCCAAAGCTCAGTCAAGAATCCAGGCGGGACAAGGGCTCCCAGCTACAACCCGCTGCCTTCTAAGCAGCCGGTCGATGGTTCGAATCCATCAGGGGGCGTTCAGACCAGACAGAACCGTTTGCAATCCGTTACAGTTCCCGTAACAAACCGCAACACCCATGGCCCAACCCACTCCCCGCTTTGGATTTGTGGCGTTCGCCGAAAGCTGGAATGGCCGCCTCGCCATGCTCGGCTTCGTGATCGGCCTCGGCACGGAGCTCCTCACCGGCCAGACCATCGCAGCCCAGCTGGGCCTGGGCTGATCTCCATGAGCACCGATTACACCACTGCCATCGCTGCCGTCATCGCCCTTGTGGTTGTTCTCACGGGCATGACCACCTACGTGTTGAGCCGCCCCAGCGACCTGACCTCCAAATCCCGCTGATCGCCATCCACACCCCATGACCAACACCCCCGCCACCGACAAGTGGTTCCAGCACCGCGCCGAACAGCTGATCCACATGGAACAGCTCCAACGCGTGGAGCGCTTCAACGGTCGGGCCGCCATGCTCGGCATCGTGATCGGGATCATCACTGAAGGGCTCACGGGCTCGGGAATTGCCCACCAGATCGGCCTGGGCGCCCTCGTGGACGGCTACGCCGCCTGCCGCACCCAGTTTCTGCCGTTCTGCTTCTGAGTTTCGCTCCCGAGGGGCGTGACCCGAAGGCCAGAGCTGGTCAGGTTGGGCGGAACAAGTCCGGCCTGGCCAGCAACACCACGCTGCGATAGAGCAGATCTTCAATGCGCAGAGCATCCGCTTTGCCCCGATCGCCCCCCTGCACCAGATCAATCAAGCCAAGGGTCCTGCGGATTGCCGCCAGCAACTTCCTCTGAAGAGGAACGCTCTCACTGAATTCCCAGGGCCGCTCAAAGGTGTCGAGGTACTGGGAGGCCTCTCCTGGGTCGCCGGAGAGTTCGGCCGCCTTGGCTGCCAGACGCTGCCGGGACAGCTGAATGCAGGTGCCCCCAGCCAGCTGGGTTTCGCAGCGCCTGGCCTGTCCCGCCATGTACACAGCGGAGTGGCCAGCGATCAGATGAAACTGGCGCCGGTCCACCCGGAAGCTGGCCCGGCCCAAAAACGGCAGCAGAAACGTGGCAAAGGCCTCGTCGGCGCTGGAGAGGTAGGTGACCCCGGTATGCACGGCGGCAAAGAGCTTGGTGTCCCCAACGCCGGCGGCTACGGATCGCGCCAGAAACAGGCTGCCGCGATGGGTACAGGCAATGTCAAAGCCGCGGTCCTGCCGGTTGAACGTGCTGGCGTAGCGCTCCAGCCTGGCTTCCACGCGCGCCCGACTGGCATGGAAGGGCAGGCCTGCCTGCAGCACCGCCTCCTTGGCATGGGAGCCCATGGGCAACCGCCTCCAGCGGAACGGATGAACGGCCGATCTGATGAGGTCACAGTAGCCATGCGGGCGAGTGGCCCGTTCCCCCTTTCGCCGGCTGAGGGTGTCGGCTATGAAAGGACTTGAAAACACCCCCAACGTCACCAGCACAGCCATGGAGGGGGAGGGTCGGTTCCAGAAGCTCGATGGGGGCGAGCGGCGCAGCAGCGGGGAGCGGCGCAGCAACGACGAGCGGCGCGGCGTGCAGGACTGGCTCAACGAGGAGCAACAGGAGGAACGGCGCAGCGGCATGGACCGCCGCAGTGGCATCAGTCGCCGGGGCACCCCAGACAACCGTCAGGACGAACGCAAGGTCATCCCCTTCGCCATCGCCCCCCGGGGATCGATCCAGGCCCCGGACGGTCGCCGCTGGGTCACCACCCTGTGGGATCTCAGCAACACCGGCCTGTGCGTGATCGCCAATGGCCAGGTGGACCTGCCGGTGAACACGGTGTGCACCCTCACCCTCACCGAGGTGGTGGGCACGGGTCTGGCCACGTTCCAGGCCCGCTTGATGTGGTTTTCCGACGATGCCTTCCAGACCTACCTCGGCATGAAATTCGAAGAGCCCCCCGTGCTGCCTGCGGGCACCTTCCTCGAGCGGTATCTGAAGGCCAACTTCGACTGACCCGCCTTGAACCCCAGCCGCCCGACCCGTCCTGAACTGAGCGGCACCGAGGTGCTGGCCCTGGAGCGCCGCAGCCGCAGCCAGGGCTCCGGTTTGACCCGCGAGAGGCTGCAGGGCCGCTGGCGCCTCGACCAGCTCTGGAGCCAACGCCAAACCCAGCCCCAAACCCCCACCGCCGCCCTGCTCCGCGCCCTCCAGGCCACCCTGGCCATCAGTCCCGACCCGGAAGGGGATGGGCTGGCGGTACTCAACAGCGTGCAATTCGGGGGCCTGCAGCTGTGCTTCAGCGGCGAGGGACAGCTGCGGGGCCGGCGGCCGCTACTGGAGTTCTGGTTCACCCAGCTCGAGCTGCGCTGCGGGAATCACACCCTGTGGCGGCAGGCCATAGCCGGTCCGCCGGAGCCCCGCAAGCGCCCCTTCTTCGCCCTGATCGCGAGGGAGGGGGACGGGGAGTCGGGCTGGCTCCTGGCCAGGGGCCGGGGCGGTGGCCTGGCCCTCTGGGTGCTGAGCGACTGAGCGGCACCCGCTCACCCCTTACAGGTCGGTTTTCAGCTCCCGCTGCAGCAGGGCAAAGAGGTAGTCGGGCTCGCGGTACTGGCCCGGCAGGCAGTTGTGGAGGATCTCCAGCCGCTGCCAGCAGACGGTGCGGCGCACCTTGGCAATCGACTTGCCCTCACGGATGAGCAGGCGCAGGGCCTTGCAGTAGAGGGAGTAGTTGGCTTCGAGCTCACCAATGGTGAGGCCGGGAGCGGGGGCAGGCAGGGATGGGGGCATGGAACCGGCGGCCTTCGGGTCAGCGCAGAACCCAGGTGGGCACTGGAATCACTCTGCGTCCAACGGCCCGGTTCCCGATCCCCCCATACGGGGACAATTGAGGGGCTGCCCCCTAAATCTGGACCATGCCGCAGCGCATGCCCTTGAGCACCGCCTGCAGCCTGTTGTTGACGTCGAGGGTCTTGAGCAGGCGCTTGGTGTAAGTCTTCGCCGTTTCCTCACTGACCACCAGGCTCTCGGCGATCTCCCGATCGGTGAGTCCACTGGCGAGCAGATCCAACACCTCGTATTCCCGCTTGGTGAGCCGGGGGCAACTCAGATAGGGCAGGGTGCCGGAACGCAGCGAGGGGCTTCGGTAGGAATGGTGTCCCATCACCGCCAGCACCGCCGCCTGCAGGGGACGCTGGTCGCCGATGAAGTCGGCCTCCGCCACCACCGCCTCCAGCCACGGAGCCTCCACGTACTGCGCCGGAATCACATCCCCCAGCGCCAGCACCACCACCCGCAGGCCTGGCTGGGCGGCGCGGGCCTTGCGGGCCAGCTCAAAGCCGTTGCCATCCTCGAGGTAGTCGGTGCAGATCAGCAGCTCATAGGGCTCCCGTCCGAGATAGCTCAGGCAGGTGGCCTCATCGGTCACGGCGCAGCCAATGCGGGTGCGGTCCTTAAAGCTCTCGCACACGGATCGCAGCAGAAAGCGGCCCTTCATGGCAATGGCCACCTTGCCGCTGATCGCCACCGAAATCAGCACCTGGTCGAGGGTGGTGCCCTCCAGGCTGTTCAGAAAGGGTGTGAGGTCCATGGACCCTCCTCCGGGGCGGATGCCGACCGGATCATTAATGAAATCTAAACAACCAAGGGCCCAGATTGGGCCTCAGCAAATACGGGGCAACAACTCACCGCTCAGCGGGATCAGCAGCCGCTCGGTGCCCAACGCCGTGGTGAGCAACACCCGCCCCCCGGCACCGGTGGCCGGACGCACCGTGCCAATCCAGGCGCCACCGCCGGCCGCCAGCAGCGCGCGGGCCCGGTCAGCGGCCTCGGGCGGCACCACCGCCACGAACCGCCCCTCATTCGCCAGATGCAGGGGCTCAAAACCGAGCAGCTCGCAGGTGCGGGCAACGGGTTCGGCCACCGGCAGACAGGCCTCCTCAATCGCCAGCTCAACGCCGGCCGCCACGGCCAACTCCTGCAGGGCACTGGCCAGGCCGCCGCGGGTGAGGTCGCGCAGGCAGTGGATCCGCACGCCCGCCGCCAGCAGCGCCTGCACCTGGGGCCAGAGGGGAGCGCAGTCGCTCAGCACCGGCGGCACCAGATCCAGGCCATGGCGCGCCGCCAGGATCGCCACGCCGTGGCGGCCCAGATCGCCACTCACCAGCAGCTGATCCCCCGGCCGGATCGCGCGGGGATCAATCGGCTCCGGCGCCTCCACCAGGCCGATGCCACTGGTGGTGAGGAACACCCCATCGCCCTTGCCCCGCTCCACCACCTTGGTGTCCCCGGTGACGATCGTGAGGCCGCACTGGCGGGCTGCCGCCGCCAGTGCGGCCACCACGCGCCGCAGCACCTCCAGGGGGAGCCCCTCCTCCAGGATCATCGCCACACTCAGGTGCAGCGCCCGGGCCCCGGCCATGGCCAGGTCGTTGGCGGTGCCGATCACCGCCAGGCTGCCGATGTTGCCACCGGGGAATTCCAGGGGCTGCACCACGTAGCCATCGGTGCTGAAGGCCAACGGGCCAGGGGGCACCTGGAGCAGGGCGGCATCGTGCAGCACCTGGGCCGGATCGGCATAGAGCGCCCGCAACTCCTGGTCGATCAGCTGCTGCATTAGGGTGCCGCCGCCGCCATGGGCCAGCTGGATCCGCTCAGCCATGCCGCCCCCTCATACGGCCTGGCGCCGGTAGCGGTAGTAGGCGGCGCAGGCCCCTTCGCTCGACACCATCGGCGCCCCCAGCGGGTGCTCGGGGGTGCAGGCGCGGCCGAAGGCCGGGCACTCCGCCGGCAGCGCCCGCCCCTGCAGGATCCGGCCGCTGATGCAGGGGCTGGCGGCGGCCGGCTCGGGGCCCACCACAGGCGCACCCAGGCGCCCTAGGGCATCGAAGTGCCGGTAGGCCGGGGCAAGGGCAAACCCGCCGCCGGCGATGGGGCCCAAACCGCGCCAGGGCTGATCCGTCACCACAAACACCTCCTGCAGCAAGGCCTGGGCCACGCCGTTGCCCTGGGCCCGCACCACCCGGCCGTAGGCATTGGCGAGGGCAGGCGTGCCCGCCTCCAGCAACTGCACCAGCCGCAGCAGGCCCGCCATCACATCGGCCGGCTCGAAGCCGGTCACCACCACCGGCACCCGGTGGCGCTCCACCAGCTGGCCCAGCTCGGCGGTGCCCATCACCGCGCCCACGTGGCCCGCCGCCAGGAAGCCCTGCACCTGGTTGGCGGGCTCCAGCAGCAGAGCCTCCATGGCCGGGGCCACCCGCACGTGGGCCAGCAGCACCGAGAGATTGGCGAGTCCCAGGGCCCGGGCCTGGCGCAGCAACAGGGCCGTGGCCGGGGCCGTGGTTTCAAAGCCCACCGCCAGAAACACCACCTCCCGATCGGGCGCGGCCTGGGCCAGGGCCATGGCTTCCAGGGGCGAGGTGAGCAGCCGCACGTCGCCACCGGCGGCCCGCGCACCGAGCAGGTCGGTTGCCGCCACGGGATCAGCCCCCGCAGCCCCAGCGGCACTGCCCGGCACCCGCAGCATGTCGCCGTAGGAGCAGAGGATCACCTCAGGGCGAGCGGCCAGCGCCAGGGCCGCATCGAGCCGCTCCGCCGGGGTGACGCACACCGGGCATCCGGGCCCATGGATCAACCGCAGCCCCGGCGGCAGCAGCTGGTCCAGGCCCCAGCGCAGGATGGCGTGGGTCTGACCGCCGCACACCTCCATCACCGTCCAGGGACGGCTCACCGTGGACGCCAGCTCCGCCGCCAGCTCCGTAACCCGGCCAGCCACGGCGGGGCTCACCAGGGCCCCGGGGCCTGGCGCGCCTCCGCCGGGCGATACCCCTGAATGGCGCGCATGTACTGGGCCCGCTCGTATTCGGCCGGGTTGGGACAGCGCTGCTGGCTCATGCAGCCGATCAGCTCGGCCACGCTGGCCACCTCGTGCTCCATCAACCAGGTGGCCAGCTCCTCCTCCAGACCAGCCAGGCGCTCGGGGCCGTGGCGCAGCAGCGCCCCCACCACCTGGGTGACGGACGCACCGGCCATCAACAGCCTCACCACATCGGTGCCGCGGTGCACGCCGCCACTGGCCGCCAGATCCAGGCGATGGCGGCCATGCAGCAGGGCAATCCAGCGCAGCGGCAAGCGCAGATCGTGGGGGGTGGACAGCAGCAGGTTGGGCCGCACCTCCAGGGTCTCGATGTCGATGTCGGGCTGGTAGAAGCGGTTGAACAGCACCAGCCCATCGGCCCCTGCCGCGGCCAGGCGCTTGGCCATGGCGCTGAGGTTGGTGAAGAAGGGGCTCAGCTTCACCGCCAGGGGCAAGCGCACCTCGGCGCGCACCTGGCGCACGATCTCCTCCACCCCGGCCTCGATGGCGGCGCTGGAGAGCTCGGGGTCGGTGGGAATGGCGTAGATGTTGAGCTCCAGGGCCGAGGCACCCGCCGCCTCGATCCGCCGGGCCGATTCCACCCAACGGCCCGGACTGGTGCCGTTGAGGCTGGCGATCACCGGCACGGCCAGGCGCTTGCGGGCCTGCTCGAGATGGCGCAGGTAGAGGTCTTCCCCGCCATGGAAGATCGATGGCTCCGGCACGTAGCTGAGCGCCTCGCCATAGCTATCGGCGCCGGCCATGGCATGGCGGTGCAGGTCGAGCTGCTCCTGCTCGATCTGCTCCTCAAACAGCGAATGGAGCACGATCGCCGCCGCCCCGGCCCGCTCCAGGGCCTGCAGGTGGGCCAGATCGTCGCTCAGGGGAGCCGCAGCCCCCACCACCAGGGGGCTGCGCAGCGGCAGGCCGAGATAGGTGGTGGCGAGATCGGGGGTCATGGCTTGGGGGCGGGCTGAGCCAGGGCGCGATAGGTGGCCCAGCGGCACTCCAGCTCGCGCTGGGCCTGACGCACCAGGGCCCGGGCCCGCTCCGGCTGGCTGTAGCGCAGCATGCGGAAGCGGTTTTCCCGCTCCATCGCCTCCTCCAGGGAGCGCTTCGGCGCCGGACTGTCGAGTTGCAGGGGAGTCTCGCCGCGCTCGGCTCGGCGCGGGTCGTAGCGGTAGAGCAGCCAGCGACCCGAATCCACCGCCAGCTTCTGGTGCGCCATGCCCTGGGCCATGTCGATGCCGTGGGCGATGCAGTGGGAGTAGGCAATGATCAGCGACGGGCCTGGATAGCTCTCGGCCTCCAGAAAGGCGCGGATGGTGTGCTCGTCGCGGGCCCCCATGGCCACGCTGGCCACGTAGACGGTGCCGTAGGTCATCGCCATCAGGCCGAGATCCTTCTTGGGGGCCGCCTTGCCGGCCGCCGCAAACTTGGCCACCGCACCGCGGGGGGTGCTCTTGGAGGCCTGGCCGCCGGTATTGGAATACACCTCGGTGTCGAGCACCAGGGCATTCACGTCGCGGCCACTGGCCAGCACGTGGTCGAGGCCGCCGAAGCCGATGTCGTAGGCCCAGCCATCGCCGCCCACCAGCCACACGCTGGTTTTCACCAGGGCATCGGCCAACTCCAGCAGCTGGCGCACCTCCCCGCCGAGGGCGTCTTCTGGCTTGCTCTCCAGCACGGCCTGCAACCGCTGCTTCAAGGCCATCACCCGCTGGCGCTGCTCAACGATGCCGGCCTCATCGCCCTGGTCGGCGTGACGCAGGGCCTCCAGCAGGGACGCCGGGAGTTGTTCCGGCTGCAGTTGGCCCGCCAGCCGCTCCAGCCCATCGAGGGCCATCTGGCGCTGCTGGTCGCGCGCCACCCGCATGCCATAGCCGAATTCGGCGTTGTCTTCGAACAGGGAATTGCTCCAGGCCGGGCCCCGTCCTTCGGCGTTGGCGCTCCAGGGGGTGGTGGGCAGGTTGCCGCCGTAGATCGAACTGCAACCGGTGGCGTTGGCGATCAGCATCCGGTCGCCGAACAGTTGGGAGGCGAGCTTGAGGTAGGGGGTTTCGCCGCAGCCGCCGCAGGCTCCGGAAAACTCAAACAACGGCTGCTGCAGCTGCTGCTGACCGATCTTGTGCAGGTTCAGATCGGCGCGCGGCACCTCGGGCAGCTGCAGGAAAAAATCCCAGTGGCCGCGGGCTTGCTCCCGCAACGGCCGCTGCGGCGCCATGTTGATCGCCTTGCGGGTCGGCTCGCTGCGGTCGCGAGCGGGACACACCTCCACACACAGGGCGCAGCCGGTGCAGTCTTCGGCCGCCACCTGCAGGGTGAAGGTTTGGCCGGCGAAGGCGGGGTCGCGGGCGGGGGCCGTGCGGAAGCCCTCGGGGGCGGCAGCGAAGCTCTCCGCCTCGCCCACTTTGGCGCGGATCACCGCATGGGGACACACCAGCACGCACTTGCCGCACTGCACGCACAGATCCGTTTCCCACACCGGCACCGCGTCGGCAATGTTGCGCTTCTCCCAGCGGGCCGTGCCCACCGGCCAGGTGCCGTCGCAGGGCAGGGCGCTCACCGGCAGGGCATCGCCGCGGCGCTCCAGCATCGGGCCGATCACCTCGCGCACGAAGGCAGGGGCCGCGTGGAGACGATCCTCCGGCAACGGCCCGGTGCTGGGAGCCGTGGCAGCGGCGTCCAGGGCCTGCCAGTCGAGCGGTTCGAGGTGGTCGAGGCTGGCGTCGAGGGCCGCCAGGTTCATCGCCACCACGGCTTCGCCCTTGCGGCCGTAGCTGTGCTGAATGGAGGCGCGAATGCGCTCAATCGCCTCAACTCGGGGCAACACGCCGCTGAGGGCAAAGAAACAGGCCTGCATCACCGTGTTGATGTGGGGCCCCATGCCCGCCTGCCGCGCCACTTGGTAGGCATTGATCTGATGCACCGCGATCCGCTTACGGCGGATCTGGGCGCGCAGGGCTTCTGGCAGCCGCGCCCAGGTGTCCGCCGGCGCGAAGGGGCTGTTGAGCAGAAACACGCCACCGGGCTCAATGCCGGCCAGCAGATCGAAACGCTCCACGAAGTCCCACTGGTGGCAGGCCACGAAGGTGGGCCGCTGGATCAGGTAGGTGGAGCGGATCGGCTGGGGCCCGAAGCGCAGGTGCGACACCGTGACCGAACCCGATTTCTTGGAGTCGTAGACGAAATAGCCCTGGGCGAAGAGATCGGTGCCCTCGCCGATGATCTTGATGGCCGCCTTGTTCGCTCCCACCGTGCCATCGGAGCCCAGGCCGTAAAACACGGCGCGCACCTCCGCCCCATCGGTCACGAAGCCGTGTTCGGCGTCGTCGTCGAGGAGCAGGGAGCGGTGGGTGACGTCATCGTCGATCCCCACGCTGAAGTGGTTGATCGGCCGGCCCTCCCCACCAGGCGGCAAGGGTGCCAGCAGCGGCCGCAGGTGGTCGAACACCGCCTTCACCATCGCCGGGGTGAACTCCTTCGACGACAGCCCATAGCGGCCCCCCAGCACCGCAGGGAGCGATGCCAGCCCATGCACCGCCGCCCACTCCTCCGCCAGGGCCGCCACCACATCGAGGTAGAGGGGTTCCCCGGGGGCACCGGGCTCCTTGCAGCGATCGAGCACGGCGATGGCCCGGGTGCTGGCCGGCAGGGCTTCCACCAGCAGCCGGGCGGCAAAGGGGCGGAACAGCCGCACCTTCAGCACCCCCACCCGCTCGCCGGCGGCCTGGAGCGCCTCAGCCGTTTCCACGGCGGTCTCGCAGCCCGAGCCCATCAGCACGAGCACCCGCTCCGCATCGGCGGGGCCGACGTAGTCGTAGGGCCGGTAGGGCCGGCCGGTGAGCTCCCCGAAACGCGCCATCGCCTCGATCAGATGATCCGGGGCTGCGTCGACGAAGCGGTTCACCGATTCCCGCGCCTGGAAGGCGACGTCGGGGTTCTGGCTGGTGCCGCGGATCACCGGGTGCTCAGAACTGAGGGCCCGCGCCCGGTGGGCGCTGATCTCGGCCTGGGGGATCAGCTGGCGCAGCTGGTCGTCACTGAGCGGCTCGATCTTCTGGATTTCGTGGGAGGTGCGGAAGCCATCGAACACATGCAGACACGGCAGGCGACTGCGCAGGCTGGCCCGGGTGGCCAGGGCCGCAAAGTCGCCCGACTCCTGCACCGAGGAGGAGACGAGGATGGCGCAGCCCGTGCCGCGGGTGGCCATCACATCGCTGTGGTCGCCGAAGATCGAAAGCCCCTGGGCCGCCAGGGAGCGGGCGGCCACGTGCAGCACCGCCGGCGTCAGCTCCCCCGCCAACTTGTAGAGGTTGGGGATCATCAACAGCAGCCCCTGGCTGGCCGTGAAGGTGGTGGTGAGCGCCCCGGCCTGCAGGGCGCCATGCACCGTGCCGGCGGCACCCGCCTCGCTCTGCAGCTCCACCACGGCGGGCACCGTCCCCCAGAGGTTGGGGCGCCCTTCGGCGGCCCAGGCATCGGCCCACTCCCCCATCGGCGAGGCCGGCGTGATCGGGTAGATGGCGATCACCTCATTGAGGCGATAGGCCACCCGGGCCACGGCCTCATTGCCGTCGATCGTGAGCCGGGCTGCCGTGGCCAGGGCGGCACTCATGGCTCCTCCAGCACGACGCTCAGGGCGATGCCGACGTGCACCAGCACCCGATCCCCCACCCCCGCCTCCGGCAGGCAGGCCAGGCTCACCCACTGACGCACCCCACCGAAATCGACTTCCGCTCGGCGCCACAGGTTGGCGTCAGCGGCATCACCGGTGCAGGCCTCGGCGGCGGGACCGGTGACCGCCAGGATCAGCCCGGGGGTGGCCAGGCACATGGGGAGGCCTCCACGCTTTCCTTCGTTATAGGGAGATTGGCCAAAGCTGCCCAAAGCTGGCCCAGGGCCAGACCGCCGTCGTTGCAGGGAAGCTGCTCGGCCCAGTAGGGCTCCAGGCCCACCGCTTTGAGGGCCGCGCTGGTGCTCTCCAGCAGCAGGCGGTTCTGGAAGCAGCCCCCGGCCAGCAGCACGGGCCCAGCGCCGCTGCGGGCCGCCACCTGAGCCGCCGCCCCAGCCAGACCCGCCGCCAGGGAGGCATGAAAGGTCGCGGCCCGCTGCCGGGGCAACACCCCTGCTGCGCCGGCCTCCAACAAGCTGTGCAGCAGGGGCCCCCAGTCGAGCCAGCCCAGCTCCAGCCCCTCGGCGGCCAGCAGGGGCATGGGCACGGGCGGCAGGGGCCCAGCCCGCAGCGCCAAACCCTCCAGACGCAGCCCCGCCTCGCCCTCAAAGCTGCTGTGCTGGCAGAGGCCCAGCAGGGAGGCCACCGCATCAAACAGCCGGCCGGTGCTGGAGCAGAGCGGACTGTTGCAACCCGTGGCCAGGGCCTGCAGCAGCAGCTGCCACTCCGCCTCCGCAAAAGCGCTGCGGCAGCTGGCGGCTCCGAAGTGGGCCAGGGCTTCGGGCCCGGCGGCCGCCAGCAGGCCCAGGGCCGCCCGGCGTGGTTCGGCCATCGCCCGCTCCCCACCCGGCAGCGGGAAGGGCCGCAGGCAGGCCCAGCGCTCGGCCCCCGCGGCCGTGAGCCGCAGCAACTCCCCGCCCCAGAGCCGCTGGCCACTGGGGCTGGACTCGCCACCACCCGCTGAGTCGCCGTAGCCCAGCCCATCGCAGGCCCACACCAGCAGCGGCAGTTCCAGACCGTGCTCCGCCGCCACCGCCAGCCCATGGGCCCGGTGGTGCTGCACCGTCTGCAGCGGCAGCCCCCGCCGGCGGGCCGCCCCAGCCGCCAGCTGGTGGCTCCCGTAGCCGGGATGGGGATCGCAAACGAGAGCATCCAGCTGGGAGCCGTAGCGCGCCAACAGCTGATCCACCCCCTGCAGCAACAGCTGCTGCTGCAGGCCACCGGCCAGGTCGCCGAGCACCGGCGCCAGCCACACCCGGCCGCCCTGGGCCAGGGCTGGGGCACTTTTGAGGTCGCCGCCGAGGGCCAGGGCGGTGCCCGGCGGGGCCTGCAAGGCCAGGGCCCTGGGGGCGTAGCCGCGGGCGCGGCGCAACAGCACCGGCCGCCCTTCGATCACCTGCAGCACCGAGTCGTCGAGGCGGCGGGCGATCGGACGGTTGTGGAGCAGGAAGCCATCGGCGATGCCCGCCAGGCGCTCCAGGGCTTCGGCGGGATCGCGGCAGAGGGGCTCGCCGCTGCGGTTGCCGCTGGTGGCTACCAAGGGCCGGCCAAAGCCCGCCGCCAGCAGCTGGTGCAGGGGCGAAGCGGGCAGCATCACCCCCAGGGCAGCGCTGCCGGGCGCCACAGACGGAAAGGCCTCAGGCACGCCGAGGCGGCGGCGCAGCAGCACGATCGGGGCCGCCGGGTGCTGCAGCTGGAGCCGTTCCGGCGCAGACACCTCCACCAGGGGCGCGATGGCCTCCGGATCGGCGACCAACAGGGCCAGGGGCTTGGCGGGGCGGTGCTTGCGCTGGCGCAGCCGGGCCACCGCCGCCCCGTTGCCGGCATCCACCAGCAGCTGGAAGCCCCCCACCCCCTGCAGGGCCAGGATCCCGCCCGCCGCCAGCAGGGCCAGGGCCGGCGCCAGCGGCCCATCCGGCGCCTCGCCTGCGGCCGGGGCACCGGGCCCCTGCCACTCCAGCCGGGGGCCACAGGCGGGGCAGCCGATCGTTTCAGCGTGGAAGCGGCGATCAGACGGATCGTCGAACTCCCGCTTGCAGGCAGCGCACAGCGGGAAACCGGCCAGGCTCGTGTGGGCGCGGGCGTAGGGCTCGGCGGTGGCGATCGAGTAGCGCGGCCCGCACTGGCTGCAGCTGATGAAGGGGTAGCGGTGACGGCGGTTGGCGGGATCGTGGAGCTCGGCCAGGCAAGCGGGGCAGGGGGCCAGATCGGCGGCGAGGGACGGGGCGACCAGGCCTTCCCCCAGGGGCTGGCCTGCAGCGGCGGCGATGCGCAGGCCAGGTGGCGCCGGAACGCGGGGCGGGAGCCATTCCGGCGCCAGTGGCTCCAAGGCGCCGGGGGGCTGCACCGCCCCGGGCAACCGCCGCACCAGCAGCTCGAGGCACCGGCGCTCCCCCTGCAACTCGAGCCGCACGGCGCCCGCGACGTTCTCCACCTCCCCCACCAGCGCCAGCTCGCCAGCGAGGCGATGCACCAGCGGCCGGAAGCCCACCCCCTGCACCACCCCGCGGCACCAGAGGCGCAGGCGGGCCTGACTCATCGCACCGCCGGGAGGGCCAACCCGAGGGCCTCGATCAGGGCGTCGAGGCCGGCGCCGCTGCGGGCGGACACCTCCAGCACCTGGGCGTGGGGCGCCACGCGGGCGATGGCGGCGTGGGCGGCAGCGCGGTCGAAGCCCACCGCCTCCGCGAGGTCGATCTTGCTGATCAGCACCAGATCGGCGCCGTGGAAAATCGGCGCGTATTTGAGCGGCTTGTCCTCGCCCTCGGTGGTGGAGAGCAGCACCAGCCGCAGGCTCTCGCCCAGGTCGTAGGCGCCGGGGCACACCAGGTTGCCCACGTTCTCGATCACCAGCAGCTCGAGCTGCTCAAGGCTGATGCCCTGGTGGTTGAGGCGGTGCACCCCCTCCGCCACCATCGACGCCTCCAGATGGCAGGCCTGGCCGGTGGTGATCTGCACCGCTGGCACCCCGGCGGCCTGGAGGCGGCGGGCGTCGTTGTCGGTGGCCAGATCGCCAACGATCACCGCCAGGCGAGTGGGATCGAGACGTTGGGCCAAGGCTTCGAGCAGGGCGGTTTTGCCCGAGCCGGGGGAGGAGAGCAGGTTCACCGCCCTGACGCCGGCGGCCGCAAAGCGCTGACGCAGGGCGGCCGCGCCGGCGTCGTTGCGCTGGAGCAGGGCCGTGTGCAGCGTCAGCTCACGGGGGGCGCTGGCGGGCACGGCGGCGGGGTCAGGGGCCGGCTCCCCGCAGGCGCAGTCGCGGCACATGACGACACAGGTCTGGGACCATCCCCAGGCTAGGGACGCCGGGCAGGGTGGCCAGCGGCTGTCAGCCAGCGCGCCGCCCGCGCACCCCTCACACCACCTCCAGGCTCAGCAGCCGCAAGTCGCGGCCGCGCAGCAGCTGGCGGCTGATCGCACCACAACGGGGACAGTCGCAGCAACCATCCGGGGCGGGGAAGGGGGCATCGCAGGCGGTGCAATGGCATTCAGCCGCTTCGCTCTCGATGCGCAACTCGGCGCCAGCAGCGATCGTGCCCGCCATCGCCACCGGGAACGCGAAGCGCAGCGCCTCGAGCTCCACCCCTGCCAGCTCCCCCACCCGCAGGCTGATCACCGTGATGCGGATGGCACCGTCGGCATGGGCCGCCGCCAGCGCCTGATCGCGCACCGCCTCCATCAGGCTGAGCTCATGCATGGCCGCCCAGCCACTGGCCCAGCAGCGCCCGGGCAGCAGGCAGGGCGGCCTGCAGCTCGGGCGACAGCACCGTGCCGTGCCCGAACGCGGTGGCCGGCACCCGCAGCAGATGGAGCGCGGGGGCGCGGCCGTAGAGCGCCTGGCTGATCGCCAGCAGCTGGGCCGGTTCGAGCCGGTGGCTCTCGGTGGAGCTGCCTGTCGCGCCGTTGGCAGGGGCAATCGCGATCAGCTCTGGGCCGGCCCCCGCCGGCGCCAGCCAGGCATCGATGAACAACACTGCCTCCAGCTCGGCCAACTCCGCAGCCAACTCGGGGGTGAGCTGCTGCACGCTGCGGCCTCCCACCTGCTCGGCCAGCAAGCCCCCCACGCCGTCGTCACCGCGGAGGGGGTTGCCGATGCCGATCACCAGACGCCGTGCTGAGGCCAACGGCTCCCTCAATCCCGCACCCGCTCCGCCAACACCCGCCCACCGGCATCCACCAGCGCCATCCGCAGCGGCATCTGACCCGCCGCGTGGGTGCTGCAACTCAGGCAGGGGTCAAAGCAGCGGATGCCCGCTTCCACCCGGTTGAGCAGGGGCTCGGGGATCTCAGCACCGGCGGCGACCGGCTCGGGGATGAATTCACGGGCGATCTGGGCCACGGTGCGGTTCATCGCCAGGTTGTTCTGGCCCGTGGCGATGATCAGGTTCACCCGGGTGATCAGGCCGTCGTCGTCCACCCGGTAGTGGTGAAACAACGTGCCGCGGGGAGCCTCGCTCACCCCCACCGCCTCGGTGGCGTTGAGGCCGGCATGGCTCCGCACATGGGGCGATTGCAGCTCAGGATCCTCCACCAGCTGCCCGATCGCCTCCAGGCAGGCCACGATCTCCACCAGCCGGGCGTGGTGATAGGCAAACGACGACGTCACAATCCGGCCGCCGCTCCCTGGGGTGCCACTGCGGGCGCGCAACTCCGCAAGCTCCCGGTCGGCCCACGCGGTGCCGATGCGCTCGCACACGTTGAGCCGGGCCAGCGGCCCCACCCGATACATCCCGCCTGGATAGCCCAGGGGTTTGTAGTAGGGGAATTTCAGGTAGCTCCAGCTCTCCACCGCCTCCCCCAGGATGCTGGCGTAATCGTCTTCCGAGAGGCCATCGGCCACGATCTGGCCCGTGGAGTCGATGAAGCGGATCGCCCCCTCGATGCATTCCCAGCCGCCGTCGGGCGCCACCAGGCCCATGAACAGCGACGGGAAGTCGCCAAAGCTGCGCTGCTCCCGCTGCAGCGGCCCATCCAGCAGCGCTTTGTAGAGCTCCAGCGCCCGAGCCACGGTGGCCATCGCCTCCGGTAGCCGCTCGCGAATCCAGGCCGCCGTCGCCGCCGTCATCGGCGTGCGCACGCCACCGGGCACGGCCCAGGCGCTGTGGATCTTGCGGCCCGCCAGCTGTTCGATGAGTTGCTGACCAAACTGGCGCAGACGGATGCCGGCACGGGCCAGTTCGGGATCGGCCGCCATCAGGCCGAACACATTGCGCCGGGCCGGATCGCTCTCCCAGCCCAGCAGGAAATCGGGGCTGCTGAGGTGAAAAAAGGAGAGGGCGTGGCTCTGGGTGAGCTGGGCCAGGTTCAGCAGGCGGCGCAGCTTGCGGGCCGCCGGCGGGGGCTGCACCGCCAGCAGCTTGTCGCCGGTTTTCGCTGCCGCCAACAAGTGGCTCACCGGGCAGATGCCGCAGATGCGGGCCGTGATTCCGGCCATCTCGGTGAACGGCCGGCCCTCGCAGAAGGTTTCGAATCCGCGGTACTCCACCACGTGAAAGCGGGCATCGGCGATCCGGCCCGCGTCATCGAGGTGGAGGGTGATCTTGGCGTGCCCTTCGATCCGGGTCACCGGATCGATCGTGATCGTGCGGGGGGTGGGATCGGTGCCCATGGCGATCGCCCTCAACCAAAACCCAGCATGGCCGGGCCTTCCATCGCCGGCAGCTCGCCGCGCAGCAGGGGTTCGAGGAAGGTGCGGATCCGCTCCGCCGAGGGCGGACAACCCGGCAAGTAGTGGTCCACAGGGATCACCTCATGCAGCGGCAGCACCCGCTCCAGCAGCTCCGGCACGATGCCGGGGGCGTGGGGGTGCTGGGCACCGGTATCGGCCAGCTCCACGTAGCCACGCTCCAGCACACTGTGGCGGCTGCCGCCCTCCACTTCAGCCCAGAGGTTGCGCAAGCCCGGCACGTTGGCGGTCACGGCGCAGTCGCCGAAGGACACCACCACCTTGCTGCGGGCCCGCAGCTGCAGGGCCAATTCGAGGTTGTCGGCATTGGCCACCGCCCCCTCCACCAGGCACAGATCCACCCCCTCCGGGAACACCTTGATGTCACTGGCCACCGGCGAGTAGACGATCTCCACAGCTTCGGCGAGCTCAAAGAGCCATTCATCGAGATCGAGAAACGACATGTGGCAGCCGCTGCAGCCCGCCAGCCACACCGTGGCGAATCGCAGTTTGGTGGTCATGGGTTGGTCCAGCGGTGCTCGTGACGGGCTTCGGCGAGCTGGGCGGCCCGCTCCGGATGGGGGTGCTTCTCCGCGGTGCCGTCCTCCTTGCGGAACAGGGCGCCGGTGGGGCACACATCCACGCACTTGCCACAGGACGTGCAGGCCGCCACCTCGCCCCAAGGCTGATCCAGGCCGGCGATGATCGAACAGGCGCTGCCGCGGTAGCCCACGTCCCACACGTGCGCCCCCTCGATCTCATCGCACACCCGCACGCAGCGGGTGCAGAGGATGCAGCGGTGGTGATCGAGGCTGAACTGGGTATGGGAGGCGTCGACGTGGCGCTGGGGGTACTGGTAGGGGAAGCGGGAATGGTCCATGCCCACCTCCACGGCCACGTCCTGGAGCTCGCAGGAGCCGTTGGCCACGCAGAACGCACACACGTGATTGCCCTCGGCGAAAAACAGCTCCACCGCCATGCGCCGGTAGGTCTCCAGCTCCGGTGTGTGGGTGTGCACCACCATCCCTTCGGCCACGGTGGTGACGCAGGCGGGTTCGAGCTTGGGGTGCCCCTCGATCGCCACCAGGCAGAGGCGGCAAGCCCCCACGGGTGTGAGGCCATCGAGATGGCAGAGGGTGGGCACCTGCAGCCCGGCGGCGCGGATCACCTGCAGCAAGGTGGCATCGGCAGCGGCCGAGAAGACCTGGCCATTGATGTGCCCATGCACCACGGGCGGATCCACACTCATGGCACCACTCCGGGGGCGAGGGCGGCTTCGTACTCGGCGCGAAAGAAACGCAGGGTGCTGAGCACCGGGTTGGGGGCCGACTGACCCAGGCCGCAGAGGCTGGTGGCCTTCACCATGCCGCAGAGCTGCTCAAGCTGGGCGAGATCCGCCGGCGACGCCCGCTTCTCCACGAACCGATCCAGCAACTGCTCCAGCTGCACCGTGCCGGCGCGGCAGGGCAGGCACTTGCCGCAGCTCTCCGCCACGCAGAAACGCATGAAATACCGAGCCAGCTCCGGCATCGCCATCGCCGCGTCGATCACCACCATGCCGCCCGAGCCCATGATCGAGCCCAGCTCCTGCAGGCTGGCGTAGTCCACCGGCGTGTCGAGCAGCTCCGCCGGAATACAGCCGCCGGAGGGGCCGCCGGTCTGGACCGCCTTCACCACGCCCGAACCGCCACCCCCCATCGCCTCGACGATGGTGCGCAGGCTGGTGCCCATCTCCACCTCGATCAGGCCCGTGTGGGTGATGGCGCCGGAGAGGGCAAACACCTTGGTGCCCTTGCTGCCAGCCGTACCCATGGCGGCATACCAGTCGCCGCCCTCCCGCAGGATGGCGGGGATGGCGGCGAAGGTTTCCACGTTGTTGATCAGGGTGGGCAGGCCCCACAGGCCCGACACCGCCGGGTAGGGCGGCCGCGGCCGCGGCGTGCCGCGCCCCCCCTCGATCGAGTGCAGCAGGGCCGTTTCCTCCCCGCACACGTAGGCGCCGGCACCGATGCGCAGCTGGATCGGCAGGCCGGCCAGCACCCCCCGTTCGGTGGCAGCCGCGATGGCCGTGCGCAACCGCTCGATCGCCAGGGGATATTCGGCCCGCACATAGATGTAGGCCTCCGCCGCACCCACGGCCTGGGCGGCAATCGCCATGCCCTCCAGCAGCCGGTGGGGGTCTCCCTCCATCACGCTGCGGTCCATGAAGGCACCCGGGTCCCCCTCGTCGGCGTTGCACACCACCACCTTGTGGGCGCCGCTCTGGGCCGCCACCAGTTGCCACTTCCGGCCGGTGGGGTAGCCCGCACCCCCCCGGCCCCGCAGGCCGCTGCGCACCACCTCCTCCACCAGCTCGGCGGCACGCCGCAGGCGGCACGCCGCCAGGGTGGCGTAGGCCCCCTGGGCCAGGGCGTCGTCGATCGAGCTCGGATCCACCAGGCCGCAGCGCTCCAGCACCACGGGCCGCTGCAACGCAAAGAAGGGATGGTCCAGATCGAGGCGCCGCTCACCAGCCACACCAGCCACGAGCTCCGTGGAGCCATCGGGGTGATCGGCGGCTGCCAGGGGAGCCTGGCCGCACAACCGCAGGCAACCCACCGGCTTGACCCGCTCGGCACCCACCTCCGCCTCGAGCCGCTGCCGCAAGGCCGCCGCCCCCGCCGCCCGGCAGGCGGTGGCATCACAGCAGCGCCAGCTCACAGCCATGGCAGCTCCCCGGGATCACCGCTGCGCACGGCCCCATCCAGCACCAACACCGGCGCCTGGCCGCAGGCCCCAACGCAGCTGGCCGTTTCAAAGGCCACCCCCCGCTGCCGCAAGGAGGCCTCCAACCGCTCAGACCCCCGCACAAAACAGGCCGTGCCGCGACACACCACACAGCGATGCAGCCCTGGCGGCACCAGGCGAAACAGGTGATAAAAACTGGCCACGCCCATCACCTCGCTAAGGGGGCGGGCCATGGCCCGGGCCAGCCGTTGCAACTCCTCGGGGGGCAGGTAGCCATGCTGCTGCTGAACGGCGTGGAGACGCTCGACCAGCGAATCCCCCAGGCCGTGGGGGGCGGGGGGCTCAGGTTTCGTTGCCACCGAAATCGTCCTCGAAACCCTGGTCGGGATCGAATTCGCTCCAGCCCGGACTGGCCTCGTTGAACAGCCCGTAGCGCGCCGCTTCATCGTCCATCTGGGTGTTGCCGGTGGGCCGGGTGTCGCAGGTGATGCCGCCGTCCCCGGCGGGCTGGCAGTTGTCAAACTCCACGCCGGCCTGAACGGGAGCCCATCCGAGCCCCACCAGGGCAAGAGCCCCCACCAGGCGGAGAGACGGGCGCAGTCGGCGCAGGAGGGGCCGGATCGCAGCGGGCTGAAACGTCATCGCTGGGAGCTGGGGCTCAGGAGGGTTGGACGCGAGGAAGGCACCCTGGGGGACCGCCTACTGGGATGATGGCTGCGGTTTGGCGTCTGAGCGATGTACACCGACTGGACCGCGGTGATTCTGCTGCTGTTGACGGCGGCGCCCTTGGCCGTGGTGGTGGCGACCGCTGCCTTCTTCATCTGGCGGAAGAAGAAGCAGAAAGGCTGATCACCCCACCTGATCGTCGCTGCAGGAGCTCCGCTGTCGTGAGAGCGGCTGGAGTGATGGCGGCTGGACTGATTCCATTGGCCCGCACGACTTGGCCCTGGCCGAGGCAATCGAGGCAGGTTCGGTAGCGCTGGTCGTCGAGGCGCAGCATGCCGCTGCCGCCGCAGCGGCGACATGGACAGTCGCTGTTGGGACTGGCCTGGAGAGGGCTGGAGTGAGGATGGGCGGTCATCGCGATACCCCCACCTGGGGACACTTCGTTGTCCATCAGTGTGGTCTGCTTTTCCCCACCTGATCCCGAAACCTTCCTTAAGTCTGGGGGCCCTTCAGGGCACGATCCACGTGCTCCGGGCCGAGCTCCTGCAGGAGTTCTGCCGCGCTGATGCGGCTGCCCGGTGCCACCAGCGCCGCACTGGCTGCCAGATCGCCCACCACCGCGGCGGCATCCCAGCCGCGCTGCCGATAGCCCTCCAGCCCCTCCGCCCCCTCCCGCTTGCTGAGCCGCCGCCCGGCCCCGTCGCGCCAGAGGGGCACATGGCCGTAGCGGGGAGGCGTCGCACCAAGGGCCGCCATCACGGCCACCTGGGCGCCGGTGGCGCTCCACAGGTCGTCGCCGCGCACCACATCGCTGATGCCCAGACTGAGTTCATCCACCGCGGTGGCCAGGTGATAGGCGAGATAGCCATCGGCCCGGCGCAACACCACATCGCCGATGGCGGCAGGGCCATCCAGAACCCCGGGGGGCCCATAGGCCTCGGACCAACCCAAGGGCCCGCCCTCCAACCGCAGCCGCCAACTGGGCAGCCGTCCCTGCTGGGGGCCCCAGCCGCTGGCCCGCTCCCGGCAGAAGCCGGGATACACCGCCAGGGCGCCGTGGGGGGCCGACACATCAGCCAGCAAGCGGCGACTGCAGCGGCAGGGATAGAGCCGGCCTGCCCGCCGCAGGCCTGAGAGGGCAGTGGCATAGAGCCCCCGCCGCTCGCTCTGGCGCAGCACCGGACCATCCCAGTTCAGGCCCAGCCAGGCCAGATCCGCCAGGATCGACGCCTCCGCCCCCGGCCGATTGCGGGGCGTATCGAGATCGTCGATGCGCAGCAGCCAGCTGCCACCCCGCAGCCGGGCATGCAGCCAGCTGAGCAGGGCCGTGCGCAGGTTGCCCCGGTGCAGGGGGCCGGTGGGCGAGGGGGCAAAGCGGCCCCGGTACGCCTGCTCACGCTGGCGCTGGCCCGCCTCAAGCAGGGCCTGGAGATGGGAGGGCAGGGGCATGGCACGGCAATAAAAAAGCGGCCCCGCAGGGCCGCCACTGCAAGCGGTGCCTGGGCCTGAGCCCAGGGGGGGCATCAGCCCTGGACGCGGTCCTTGAACATCTTGCCGGCGGTGAAGGCAGGCACCCGCTTGGCGGGGATCTTGATCTTCTGGCCGGTCTTGGGGTTCAGACCCTGGCGGGCGGAGCGCTCGCGGGGCTCGAAGGAACCGAAGCCAAGGATGGACACCTTCTTGCCTTCCACCACCGAATCAATGATGGTTTCGATGGCAGCGTCGACGACCTGGGAGACGTCGGTCTTGGTGAGCTCGGTGCGGGCGGCAACGAGGTTGACGAGATCAGCTTTGTTCATAGGACGGGAAAGCCTCGGGGGTGGCGGTCGGGTTGCGGTGGAGTTGCGACAGTCGGGTCGCGACGGTCGGGTCGCGATGAGGGTGACGAGTCGGAAAATCCCGACCGGCCCTGAGATGAGCGCGCCAATGGTATGGGGCTCTGGACCTGGCTGCAACACAAAAGTCCGCCGCTGCAACGGTTGTCGTGACAATTCCCCCACAGGGGGCGTTCAGCTCAGCGCGCAGCGGGGGCCAAAGACGCCAGATCCAGGCCCGCCAGCAGCGCCGCACCACCCATCACCAGCTTGTCGCCGCGCAGGGCCCCGAGCCCGGCACCGCTGGCGATCCAGGCGGGAGAGCCAGCCGGCAACCAACGGCGCAACCGCTCCACACTGGCCAGCTGGCGGCCCCAGTGAAACGTGCGCGCCGTGGGCAAGGGGGCCAGGGCTGAAGGCCCGGTCGGCACCAGCAATCGCCCGCAGAACAAGCCATCGAGCGCACCGGTGTGCACATGCAGCACGCAGGCTCCCGGCGTGGGTCCGGGAGTCCAGAGGAGGGCCACCCCCGGCGCCAGGGTGTGCTCCGCCCCAAAGCCGGTGCAGGACTTCACTCCGGGCAGCAGGTAGGCCTCCTGCTCCTGCACCAGCACCGACCAGCCCAGGGCCTCCTGGATACGGCGGCAGCGGCCGTGGCCCTCGCGGCTGGTGAGCACGATCGTGCCGGGTCCCACCTCCGCCGTGCGGCGCTGCAGGCTGTCGAGGTTGGCCTGGGTGAACCCGGGGCAATCGACCAGCAGATCGCCGCGGCCACCCCAGGCCCCGGCCTCCAGCAGCCAGCTGCTGCCCCCCTGGCTGTCGCGGCTGGGCGCGAACAGCCACAGGCCGGGGCGCACCAGCTGGGGGGGGCGGCCGGATTCGGGGGGCTGGGAGAGCTGGGCCAAGGGCTGGGGGGATTGATCAGGAGATGGGCACCACAACGGGGAGGCGGATGCCCCCACCGGAGGAGCTGCCTAACGTTGCAACACCCAGGTTCGGTGCCTTGACTGTCCAATTCAACAGTCCTGCCCTTGCCCGGGGCCTGCACATCGGCCATCCCTGGCCCCTCGGCGCCAGCCTCACCCCCAGGGGGGTGAATTTCTCGGTGGTCGCCCCCCTGGCCACCCGGGTGGAGTTGCTGCTGTTCAGCGATGGCGATGCGGTGGAACCGGAGCGGGTGGTGGAACTCGACCAGCGGCACCGCTCCGCCGACCACTGGCACGTGGAAGTGGAGGGGGTCGGCCTGGGCTGCTGCTACGGCTACCGGGTGTTTGGACCGCTGCAGCCCGGCGGCCATGGCTTCAACCCCTCGAAGGTGCTGCTCGACCCCTGTGCCCGGGCCATCGCCGGCTGGGGCAGCTACCAGCGCGGGGCTGCCGTGGGGGCCGCGCCCAACACCGGCCAGTGCCTCAAGGGGGTGGTGACCGAGCGCGACCGGTTTGATTTCCACCACGCCCCCAGACCGCGCCACAGCTGGCAGAAGAGCGTGATCTACGAGCTGCACGTCGGCGGCTTCACCCAGGGACCGGGATGCCCGGTGCCGGCGGACCAGCAGGGCAGCCTGCTCGGACTGATTCCCACCCTGCCCTACCTGCGCGAGCTGGGGATCACCACCATCGAGCTGCTGCCGGTGATGGCCTTCGACCCCCACGATGCCCCGGCGGGCCGCCACAACTACTGGGGCTACAGCCCCCTGAGCTGGATGGCTCCCCATCCCGACTATCTGGTGGGGGACGATCCGCTCAGCGCGCGCCACCAGGTGCGCCAACTGGTGACGGCCTGCCACCGGGCCGGGATCGAGGTGCTGCTGGATGTGGTCTACAACCACACCACCGAAGGCAACCAGGACGGGCCCACCCTCAGCTGGCGGGGGTTCTGTGACCGCCTCTACTACCAGCAGAGCGCCAAGGGCGACTACCAGGACGTGAGCGGCTGCGGCAACACGATTGCGGCCAACCGCCCCCTGGTGCGCCGGTTGATCCTCGAATCCCTCCGCTGCTGGGCCACCGAACTGGGGGTGGATGGCTTCCGCTTCGACCTGGGCATCGCCCTCAGCCGGGGGGACAACCTGGCCCCCCTGGACGCGCCGCCCCTGTTTGAGGACATGGAGGCCGATCCCGACCTCAGCGACCTCAAACTGATCAGCGAGCCCTGGGATTGCGGCGGCCTCTATCGCCTGGACGACTTCCCCGCGCGCCGGGTGGCCACCTGGAACGGCCGCTTCCGCGACGATCTGCGGCGCTTCTGGAAGGGCGATGAGAAAACCTGCTGGACCATGGCGCAGCGCCTCTCGGGCAGCCCGGACCTGTTCAGCACCAACCCGGTGCACCCCGGCCAGTGCATCACCTTCCTGACGGCCCACGACGGCTTCACCCTGGCCGACCTGGTGAGTTTCAACGGCAAGCACAACCTGGCCAACGGCGAGGACAACCGCGACGGCGACAACCACAACAACAGCTGGAACCACGGCGTGGAGGGGCCAAGCAGCGACCACGCCATCACGGCCCTACGGGAACGCCAACTGCGCAACCTGCTCACCAGCCTGCTGCTGGCACCGGGGGTGCCGATGCTGCTGATGGGTGACGAGGTGCGTCGCAGCCAGGGCGGCAACAACAACACCTGGTGCCAGAACAATCCCCTGGGCTGGATGCACTGGCAGCCCGACGCGGGCGACCAGGCCCTTCAGGTCTTCCTGCAGCGGCTGCTGAAGCTGCGGTCCCACCTGGCGAGCCTGTTCAACCCCGAGGTGCCCCTCGACGATCGGCCCCAGCGCCGCAGCGGCGATCGCGGCCACCTCTGGCGCCAGTGGCACGGGGTCGAAGTGGGCAAACCCGACTGGGCAAGCTGGTCGCACACGCTGGCCTGGAGCCTCAACGACAGCCAGCAGGGCCCCTTGGTGTGGTGTGGCTTGAACGCCTACAGCAAGGCCATGCACTTCGAGTTGCCCAGCTGTCCCCAGGGCTGGCTGCGGGTCATCGACACGGCCCTGCCCGCCGGCGACGACCTGCCCGCCCGACCCGAGGCCTGGCACCCGGCCGGCGCCCCCCTGCAGAGCCGCAGCCTGATGCTGCTGGTGGCGGCCCCCCTGCTCAAGGACCGGGAGCTGTAGCCGGGATGGCCTGATGCGTTTGCTCCATACCTCCGACTGGCATCTGGGCCGGAGCTTCCATGGCGCCTCCCTGCTGGAGGAGCAGGCGGCGGCCCTGGCGCGGATTATCGAGCTGGCCCGGGAGGCCGAGGTGGATGCGGTGGTGATCGCCGGCGACCTCTACGACCGGACCATCCCACCGGCCGAAGCGGTGCTGCTGTTCAACGACACCCTGGCCCAATTGCGTCAGGACGGGGCGGCGGTGGTGGCGATTGCGGGCAACCACGATTCCCATGTGCGGGTGTCGATCTACGACCCGCTGCTGGCCGCGTTCGGGGTGACGATCCGGGGCGACGTGCGGCGGGCGGATCAGCCGGTGCTGGTGCAGCCCCGGCGAGGCGGGACGCCGGTGGCGATCTACCCCCTGCCCTACCTCGAACCCGCGGTGGATGGCCCCTGGCTGGCCCGCGGCCCTGAAGGGGACAGCGCCGCACCGACCCGCCTGCGCCACGAGGATGTGACCCGGCTCGCCCTCGGCCGGATCCGCCGGGATCGAGAGGGCCGGCCGGATCACCACGCCGTGCTGGTCGCCCATACCTTTGTGGCGGGCGGGCAGACCAGCGAGTCGGAGCGGGAACTCACCCTCGGCAACGTCGACCGGGTGAGTGTGGAGGCCTTCGCCGGCTTCGACTACGTCGCCCTGGGGCATCTGCATGGCT
>NZ_JAGQBE010000035.1 GCF_024345475.1 Cyanobium sp. T1B-Tous | reverse complement strand
AAACTATAACCATAAAACACGCTCAAACGATATGTTTTGAGGATGCCTGCAATCAGCTGAGCATCAGCCGGGTTAGTTTCTGGCGCCTCCGGCAGGCAGCGGTGCTCCGCTGCGGTGTGCATTGGTACCGGATGGGCGGGCGGCTGAAGGTCAACCCTGAGGCCTGCAGGTTGGCGTTGCGGGTGCATTCAATCGCCAAGCACGGCGAGCCTGCGCCGAGTCGAGCGGGTTAGCTTCCGGCGGCCTGGGGCAGTCATCGTCAACCACCTGCCACCCGGCCCAGCTGTATTGCTCACGGCGGGCGATAGTGTGTTCTGTGGTCTGCACAGTTGTTATTGCTGTTGCCGTAACTCTACGGGAGTTGTTGATGCTTGCTGTTCATTCTTCCTCGGGTTCGTCTTCCTCGTCGTCGTCGTCTTCGATGTAGTCACTGATCAGATCGGCCAGGTGTTCGCCCATATCGCCGTAGATCTGCAGGATTGCGAGGTCTTCGGGATGTGTCTCCAGGGCGAGCACCAGCAGCCGCACGGCTGCGATGGTGTCGGGGTGCATGGCTTGGATGCGTGGGGGCGTCGCTGGTGGGCCGGGCCCATCGCTGGCGACTCCCCCATTATCGCATCGCTGGCTCCCGATGGCGAGGGCCGCAGGGGGAGATTCTCAGGATTCCTTGCGGATTCTCGGGATTCTCTGGCCGAGCGGCTCAGTCCGGCACTTCCGCCCAGTCGCATGCATTGTGCAAATCGAGCAGCATCCGGTTCAGCGCCTCAATGGCGTGGTCCTGGGCTTGGCTGTCGCAGTGCTCGTGCAGGTGGTCAAGCAGCAGCTGCCCCAGCACGAGGGTGGTCTGCTCAGCTGAAGATAATGAAGTCGTCATCACGGGTAACAGCGTGGTGGCCATGCCGGCGGAGTTCGCAGCTCGCGTCGGCACCTAACTACTAGCACCCCTGGGAGCTGCTTGCATTAGCAACCGCTAAGGCGTCAGCAGGCCAGCAGGGGTCAGAACACCACCTCGCAGGCATCAGCGGGAACGATCACCAGCCGGGTGTGGCCGGGGCCCTGGGGGCCTGAGAGCACCACGCGGTCGCCGTCCAGCTCGACCACCTCATAGACGCCCTTCATGCACCCGGCATCAGGGCCCGGCTCCACCAGCTCACCCACGGCGAAGCGGGCGGATGTCACAACCTCTGGCGCGGGAGGTTGTGACACCCCAGACCCTTTGGGCTGCAGCGGATCTGGGCGCTGAAACGCGGGTGTCACAACCTCTGTTTGAAAAAGTCCTGACGGCGTGCGCTCCACCGTCCCCTGCTCCCCCTGCTCTTCTTTTTCCCTTTTTCCTGAAAAAGGTTGTGACGGTTGTGACGGGATAGCTAGATCCATTGCGGCGCAGGCGGTGGGGGGCGTCACAGCATCTGGCGCGGGAGGTTGTGACGGTTGTGACGGTTGTGACGGGCTCCAGCGGCGGACGCGCACCCCTCCCACCCGCTGCTGCTTCAGCTGCGTGAAGCCCACACGCCTGAGCACCTTCCCGATTCGGGTGTAGTCAGCTGGGATGATCTGCTCCGAGCGCTTAAGCCCGGCGGAATAGAGCACCTCGGCGCTGGTGAAGGGCTGGTGTGGGTCGTAGCGCAGGGGGCTGGGGTCGCGGTCTGGGTCAAAGGACACCATCTGCTTGCCATCCATCCATGCGAGCACCTTTTCGTCCCATAAGTCCTGATCGTTGAAGTCTTCGTTCTGGGCGGCGCTGAGGGCCTCCATTGCTGGGGGGAGCATGGGCAGCTCCTCTGATCGGAAGGCGATCACTGCGGCTTTCCAGATCGCATCTCTGGCGGCTGCAATGCCGTCTCGATCCAGTGCTTCGGGGCCTTCAACCGGGACCACCCAGAACCGCCGGTTGCCGGTGTCATCCCTCAGGAAAGTTTCCGCGTTGACGGTGGCAGCGAAGACGGACTGCCGGGGAAGCCGTTCCGTTGTGCGGCCATAGGGCGGGCGCAGGTTGTCGACGCTGGTGGTGATGAGGTTCTTCAGGCGTCCGGCTTCCTTGCGACTGGTGACGCTCTCCAGCTCGGCCAGCTCATAGATCCAGGTGCTGTGCACGTTCAGCAGCAGATCCTTTTCGCTCTCCGGCACGCTCGAGCAGTGCCACTCCTTTGATGCGAGGGCCTCCAGCGAGCGGGACTTCCTCTGCCCTTGGCTGCCTTTCAGCACCAGGCAGTAATCCATCTGGCAGCCAGGCTTCAGGGTGCGAGCAACTGCACCGATCAGCCATTTGCGGATCATCGCCACATGGAGCGCGTTGGTTGCGCGAAAGAACCGTGGGGCGACCTGATCCAGGTCAAAGGGCGTGATGGTTGGATCTGACTCGATCTGCTGCAGGTAGTCGCGGATCGGATGGTGAGGGGATTGCCTGGCGACATGGAGCACCGCCTTAACGACGGACTCAGCAGCGATGCGCCAGCCCTTGCCGGTGAGCAGCACATAGGCGGAATCAAGACAGGCATCAGTGATTCGCTGCCACCCGCTGGTGGTGTGAACCTCAGCCCTCAGATCCATTTCGTTGAATCTGAGACGGTCCTGCGGGAGCACGTCGGCCAGCTGCCCGGGCGCCATCACTTGATGGGTGCCTTTGCCATTCCAGCCATCGGATAGCAGCTGGATCAATGCCTGAAACGATGCGGGGGGCGGTGGGGGTTCAATGTCGGCCGGGATTTCAGCGGCGGTCAGCGCAAAGCCGTCAGGATTCACCTTGAAGCCGTGCATGCAGTCAGGGGCGGCACTGCGCTCCCATGGCTTGTCGATCACGAACTTGGAGAACCTCCAGTTGTCGCTTTGTGTCTCGGTGCCGCAGAAGGCGTAGACGGTGCCATCCGTGCCGGTGATGGTGTCCCCGAGCCGGAGAACGCCGTGGCTTTGCTCGGGGCTGAAGGTGTTCCCGTGCCTGCAGTTGATCGCGCCAGTGCTGCGGTGCCGGCTGCACCAGTTGGAGGTGTTGCGCCCGCAGATCGGGCAGGGGTTGCAGTTGCCCCATTCGCCAGCAGAGCTGCGTGGTGCCTTGCTGGTGGCCTTGCGGCTGGGGGGCGCCACATCGTTCTGGATCACGTCGAGCACCAGGGCCCACCACTCCGGTGTGATCGGCGCCAGAGCTTCGGGGCCCATGTCATCAGGCCAGAAGTAGAAGCCCTTCGATGTCGGGTGCTCCCCGAGCACCACCACCTGGGAGTTGGGCTGGTGGAAGATCTCCAGTGCTTCGGCTTTGGCCAGCACGTTCCCGGCTTCATCCTTGATCGCTTCCTTGAGGAGGCGGGATGTTTTGACGTTGCCCAGCTGATCGGCCTGCTCTGGTGTGAGCCTGAACTTCACCTTCAGGCGGCAGGCGTCGGTATTGCGGTGCGTCTGCCAGGTGAGTGTGGCCTGCGGATCACAGCTGTGGGCCAGGCAGTGTTCCACGGCGGCAGCGCCGTCGATGTCGGCCACGAGGATGCTGTGCTTGTCGGCGCCCCACCTGCCGGTGTGCAGGCCTGCACCGCAGACACGGGGGCTGGCGCTCTCGATCTGGGTGTGGTCGTGGGTGGTGCGCTGCCAGTTCTGCAGTGGCTCGCCCGTGCGCAGGTTGGCTGGCGCCTTGCGGTCCTGGCCACCTCCCACGGCGATGAGAGGCAGGTCCTTGATGCGCCAGAGCTGCCGGCGCCAGTGCCGGCGCCAGACCTTCGGATCAGGGTCTGTTTTGTCGTGATCGTGCAGCGGGATCGAATTAGATTGCATTGCAGCACCGTCCCCAGACGTGCGTGTGGTTGATTGCCGGTCCCCAGCCGGCGATGCGCGGGGCCTCCACCAGGGGGCCCTTTGCGTTGGGCGGTGTGCATCAGGCCAGAACCCGGCGGCTGCGCTGGGCCAGGGCTGTTTCGCAGGCTTCGGGGTTCCACAGCAGCGGCGGGCGCTTCAGGCCGGCACCAACGGCGCGGTAGTGGAAACCTGCTTTAAGGACACCTTCATTTCGGAGGCGGGCCAGGGTGGCGGCAGATAGACGTAAAGCCTGTGCGGCTTCGGTGGTTGTAAGGGTGAAAGCCATGGCGAAAAACGGGCTGACCCTTCAACCTATGGAGCTGTTTTTTGCAGGATTCGGCAGGTTTTTTCTGGTTTCCCCAGCCAGTGGAAAACGCTGAAACTCTCTGCCGTGTCTAGCTCAATCCTGGGGGATTGTTATTTCCTGCTCCTGCTGTTTGCGCTGGGGAATTGCGGAAATCAGCGCCCCATCACCCGATCGCGCACCGTGGCCAGCAGCTTCGGGGCATCCAATCGCCGCCCATACGTGCTCAGGTGCACCTGGGGGCTGTGCCCCATCAGCTGGGCGGATTCGCGGACGTGGAGCCCCAGCTGCAGCCCCAGGCGCAAGGCAAACGCATGGCGTAGCCCGTATGGCGTCAGCTCACGAGGCAGGGCGATCTCCACTGGCTGCCGATCCATCAGGCGCCCCAGCTGCTGCCCCAGCACCTCACCCGGCGATCGGGCGGCCACCATCCCAGGCGGCAGGCCATGCTCCTGGAACCGCAGCACCAGCTCGAAGCAATCAGCAGGCCATTCCTCCGGCGGCACTGCCGGCACGGCCCTAGGGCCGCTGGAGCCCTTGCTGCTGCGCTTGGTGCGGGTGACCTGGGCCAGGGGTAGCCCGTTATCCGTGCGCAGCTCCAGGCCCTGCAGCTCGGCAGGCCGGAGCCCGAACACGATCAGGCAATCCCACGCCACCAGATCGGCAGGTGTGAGGCGGTAGCTGCGCAGCAGGCGTGCCCGCAGCTCCTGGATCTCTGCATCGTTGAAGGCCCGCACACCTTCAGCAGCGGCGGCGGCCTTGCCGTTGCCTCGCATCACGGCGATGGCCTCGGGCCATTCCCAGCCGGCTTCCTTCCATAGGGCGCGGATGCGGTCGTGGGCCATCTGCCGGGCCCTGCTGTTGGGCTCCCAGTGACGCAGCACGGCCTCCAGCAGATCGCGGTCATCGGGCCAGACCCTGGAGCCGGCCACCTCCACCAGCCGACTCAGATAAGGGAGATAGGTACGGCTCCAGGTGCTTGCCCCGATGCGCTCGCCCACCAGGGCAGCCCTGAGCCGATCGGTGAGCCGCCTGAGGGTTGCGGGTGAGAGGCGCCCGGCTTCCCCCTCGGTGGGGAGGGCATCGGGATCAGGCCATCGCCACGTTCCTGCCATCACCGAATCGAAAAGGCTGCAGGCTTCGGCCAGGGCGTCTTTGAAGGTGGCCGGTCCTGGGGGTGTGCTCAGCCAGGCATCACGGCGCTTCGGTGGCGCGTCGGGTGCTTCATCTGGCCGCGGCGGCAGCTCGGCGGATCGGACCCTAAGGCGATCCCCCTTCAGCTCGATGAACCAGCCCGAGCGGCCTTGCCGGTGGCGTTTGAAGGCCACGCTCAGATCCGCCAGCCAACCCGCTCGCCTTGCCTGCCCCATTTCCCACTCGGGGGGAGATTTGTGGGAAAAACTAGCCGACCCTGACGAATCCAGAGGGATTCTGGGCTGTCTCGCAGAATGGGACCGGGAGCGAAAACCCAGGCCCTGACTGGCTCAAATCCCAGATCCCGCCTGGTTTCTTGTAACGCCCCCTGATGGATTCGAACCATCGACCGGCTGCTTAGAAGGCAGCTGCTCTATCCAGCTGAGCTAAGGGAGCCCGTGTGTCCATGATCGCGCACCCGGTCGGGGCCCCTTCCGCGCCGCAGCCACCCAAAGTGGGGGAGTGGTTGGTTTTTGGATCGTGCGTTCTTCCCTGGTGCTGGCTGCTGCTGCCCTGTTGGCCCTGGGGGCGCCGTTGGGTGCCCAGGCGGTGAGCCTCGATGAGGCCTGCGGCAGGTTTGCCAGCAAGCTCAGCGCGGCCCAGGCCGCTGGCGACAGCCAGAAGGCCCAGACCATCTATCAAGAGGGCAGCCAGCGCATTGCTTCCAGGTTCAACGGCGCCACCTGCCCCAACGTCAAGCCGCCCACTCCCTGAGTGCCAAGCCGCCCTTAGAGTGGTCTGCTGCGCATGTTTCGTTCCATGGCTGCCACCCGGCTCACCGACAGCCAGAAAGTCGAGATCGTGGATCGGTTTCGTGCGGGTGAGGGCAGTGCCGAGCTGGCCGAGGTGTATGGCTGCACAGCTGGCACGGTGAGTCGCGTGGCCAAGGCGGCCCTGGATCCGGCCGAATACGAGCAGCTCAAGCAGCAGCGCGGTCGCCCCACCAAGCCTGAAGCCTCCACCAGCGCCGCGTCTTCAGCCAACCCTGACGACACCGCTAAGCCCAAAGACCTCTCCAAGCCCAAAGACAGCGCCAACCCAGGCGATTCCGCCAACCCAGGCGATTCCGCCAACGCAGGGGATTCCGCCAACGCAGAAGACGGCTCGGTGCTGGCGATCGACGATGCCGATGATTTCGGCGACGACTTCAGCGACGACTTCAGCGACGACGATCCCGCCGAGCAGTTCGTGGAGGTGCCCGTGCTGCTGGGAACCCACGCGGGGGAGCCGGCCCAGTGCCTCCCCCTGGCCCAGGCGCCCCTGCCGGCGAGCGTGTACATGCTGGTCGACAAGACAGTGGAGCTTCAGGCCAAGCCGCTCAAGGACTTCCCCGAATTGGGGCAGCTTCCCGACGGCGAGGAGGAGCGTCAGGCCCTGCTGGTGTTCGCCAATCCGCGCCAGGCCAAGCGCCACTGCGGCCGCTCCCAGCGGGTGATCAAGGTGCCCGACACCCGGGTGCTGGAACGCACCGCCCCCTATCTGATCGCCCAGGGCATCAGCCGGGTGGTGATCGAGGGCAGCCTCTACTCCCTGCCCGGCAGCTGAGCGTTGCGGGGGGCCAGCAGCGCCGCGCTGCAGCCGCCGCTGATCACGCCGATCACCAGGGCTACCCCCACTAGAAAGCCGGCCGGCAAGGGAGCGGTGCGGCTGAAGCCGAGGTTGAGGCTCGGGCGCTGGTCGAGGTTCTGGGCGCCCAGGCAGAGGATCGCCAGCAGCAGGCTGCCGCCCATCAGGCTGGCCACCAGCAGGCGCGCGCGCACAAACATCGGGCCACGGGGGCAGGGGCTGGCGGCAGTCTGCCGCTTCAGCTGTCGGGCTGCAGGGCGTGCTGGTGCAGCAGGGCGTAGAGCTCCCGCTTGCTGTGGCCGGTGCGTTCGGCCAGCAGCTTGGCGGCGGCATTGCTGCTGTGGCCCGCCGCCTGCAGGGCCTGGAGCTCGGCCGTGAGGCTGGCGGCATCCCAGCTCGGCGGCGGTGGCGGCGCGGCGCCCCCCAGCACCAGGGTGCATTCCCCCTGGGGAGGGGTGTGGCGGAAGTGCTCCAGGGCTGCGGCCACCGTGGGCCCCACCTGCTCTTCGTGTCGCTTGGTGAGTTCGCGGGCCACCCGCAGGGGCCGATCGCCCAGCACCGCCAGCAAATCGTCGAGCAGATCCAGCAGCCGGTGCGGCGCCTCAAACAGCACAACGGTGCGGGGCTCGCTGGCCAGCTCCTGCAGACGCTGGCGGCGCTGGGTGGCCTTGGGCGGCAGGAAGCCCTCAAAGCAGAAGCGACCGCTGGGCAGACCGCTGCTCACCAGGGCGGTGGTGACGGCGCTGGGGCCGGGAATGCAAATCACGTTGTGCCCAGCTGTGCGGGCGGCCGCCACCAGCACCTCGCCGGGATCGGAGATGCCCGGCAGCCCGGCGTCACTGATCACGGCCAGGGCTTCGCCGGCGGCGAGGGCCGCAAGCAGTTCGGGGATGCGGGCGGTTTGGTTGTGGGCGTGGAAGCTCACCAGCCTGGGCCCCTGCTCCTTCTGGCGCAGCCCCAGCTGGTGCAGCAGCAGACCACTGCGGCGCGTGTCTTCGCAGGCGATGCGGCTGACGCCCGCGAGCACCTGGCGGGCGCGGGGCGAGAGGTCGGCCAGGTTGCCGATGGGGGTGCCCACCAGATAGAGCACGCCGGGGGCGGGTTCGGGGGCTTGCACGGCGGGGGCGTGGGCTTGGGTGCGGGCTCCTGCACAATGCTGATCCCTGCCCCACCATGATGCCGGCTGCCCTCCCCCTGCCCTCGGGCATTGCGCTGGAAGGGCTGCTGACGGAGCTGCGCCGGCTCAGCTGGGGGGCGGCCGACATCCTGCTGGCCTATGGCCGCGGCGAGCAGCCCCCCTACGGTTTTCCCCGGGCGCTGAGTGTGGATGAGGGCGGCGAGGGCCCGGTGAGCGCGGCCGATCTGGCGGTGAACCGCTGGTTGCTTGAGGGGCTGGCGGGGGCTTTCCCCGCTGCCGACTGGACCGTGCTCAGCGAGGAGACCGCCAAGGAGCAGCTCATCGACGGCCAGCCCCTGGCGGCGGAGTGGCTGTGGATCCTCGATCCCCTCGATGGCACCAAAGACTTCCTGCAGGGCACCGGCGAGTACGCCGTGCATCTGGCGCTGGTGCACCGCGGAGAACCGGTGCTGGGGGTGGTGCTGCTGCCGGAGCTGGAGGAGCTGTGGCTGGGCGTGATGCCCACCCTCACCGGGGCCAGCGGCGAGGCCTGGTGTGAAAACCGCGTTGGTGAGCACTCGCCCGTGCGCTTCAGCGGCCGCCGCGCCCTGGGCGAGCTCGTGCTGGTGGCCAGCCGCAACCACCGCGACCAGCGCCTCGAGCAGCTGCTGGCCGCCCTGGCCTTGGGCGACACCAAGGCGATCGGCAGCGTGGGCGGCAAGGTGGCCACGATCCTGCGCGGCGAGACGGATCTGTACATCTCGCTCTCCGGCAAGAGCGCTCCCAAGGACTGGGACATGGCGGCTCCGGAGGCGGTGCTGCGGGCCGCCGGCGGCGCCTTCAGCCATGCCGATGGCCGGCCGCTCGCTTACAACACCGGCGACATCCGCCAGGCCGGCTGCCTGATTGCCAGCCACGGCCCCGCCCACCCCGAGCTGTGCGCCAAGGCGGAGGCGGCGCTGGCCGCGATTGATCCGGGTTTTCTGGTTTAAGCCTCGCTAGTTTTCGGTCAATCCGAGGTTGCCTTCTTGGCCCTTTCGAAGCGGTTCGAGAGCCCCATTCGCTGGTACCTGGCGGTGTTGTTTCTGGGCCTTGTGGCCTCGGGATTTGTTGGCAGTCCCTATGGGAAGTTCCAGCTCCAGCGCATCGTTGAAATGCTCTTGCTGGTGGGCGTGCTCGCCTGGAGCTATCGCCGCCAGAGCGATGGGGCCCTCAACGCTTCGGCCACGTCCGGCTGGTATGGACTGGGACTGGTTGGTTTTGGGTTGACCGCGTTGCTGGCGGGGTGGTCTGGGCCAATCCCGTGGATTTCCCTGGCCTTCACCGGTTTGACGTGGATGCAATTTGGCTTGTTGCCCCAGTTGCGAACTGCCTGGGAACGGTATGGGGAGGATGGGATTCGCCTGCTGGCGCTGTTTGGATTCTGTCTGGTGGGTCTGGATGTTGCCCTCTGGTTGGTGATGCACGCCCATGCACTTCCCGTCTACACCTGGGTGCGCAAGATCAATGCCTTCGGGCAGATTGATTTCCAGGCTCCCTATCTGTTCCTGAACCCTCGCTGGGGCAATCAGTATTCGGTCTTGCTGCTCTGGACGTTTGTCCCCTTGCTCCATCAATTGCAGCGCGGTGCCGTTCAACGCTTCCAGGGTTTCTGGTGGGCCATCTGTTGGCTGGTGCCGATCGTCTGCTGGCTTCAGATCGTCTTGACGGAGGGCGATGGAGCCTTTTTGGCCAGCTGTTTGGGGGCTGCGGTGCTGGGGTTGTTTGCAGCTCTGTCGCAGGGGGCGCAACGTCAGTTCTGGCTGCGGTGCCTGGGATTGGTGGTGGTGGGATCGGTGGTTGCTTGGTTGGTGTCATATGGGCTGGAAGCCGGTTCGTTTTTCGCCAACTTGCTGCAACGCAATAGCCAGGAGGTGAGCAAGGGGGTTGTGACGGCAGAGATGGGCCGGGCCGATCTGCGCCTGCTCAACTGGATGCTCTACGGCCTCGCCTCGCTCCAGTGGCCGATCTGGGGGGTTGGCATCCAGGTGATACCCCAGGGTTCACCGGTGTGTGGCCCCCACAGCCTGCCGGTGGAGCTGCTGTATTGGACGGGGCTGCTGGGCTCGGCTGCCGCGGCGTTGCTCACCACCGGCTTCTGGCCGCGGAGGCTTGGGGAGCTGGTCCGCTCCCAGTCGCTGGCGGGTTTGTTGAGCCCGATGCTCGTGGCGCTCTTCGCTTATCAGCTGATTGACGACATCTGGCTGAAGCCCGCCTCCTTGGCCCTCTTGCTGCTCGTGCTGGCGGCGGTGATGCGTCCGCAACCCACCTCAGGAGGGCCTCTGAAGCCCTTCGCGTTGTCGTTTCAGTCCTACCGGTTTTTGGCTTTGCTGGGCCTGTTGATGATTGTCATTTCGGTGGTGCGGCCCGGGGGGGTTGGATGGGGGCCATCCCCCCTGGTCAGCTTGCCGGGCAAGGATTGTTTGCTGTTTTTCTGATCGTTCTTCGGTGGTTTCGGGGGGAAGTGAGTGGGGTGTGGGGATCTCCATATCGATTTCTTTGCCTGATTCGGCCTGGTTCCTGTTGTTTAAAAATCACCGGCATCGGAAACGGGCAATGGGAAGGCGAACTGGGTGGCTGGCGGGATGGCCCACAACCCCGGTTGGCTCTTCTATACGCACGAGGTCCCATTCTTGTTGTAGACCAGGAACCTCTCCTGGCTCAGTTTGAAGACAGAGGTGGCGGACGTAGCTCCGTGCCAAGTTCTCTCGGTGGCGATGGGAGTAGAGGTTGTCGATGAATTTGCGCCAGCGTTGGGTATGAACGCGATGGCCTTGGCGGCGGGGATTGCCAGGGCCCGAGAAGGACTCAAGCCCCGGCAGCAGGAGGCGCCTTTCCTGGGCCGGTGAAGCTGGGGAGGGGAAACCCGTCTCCACGAGTTCAAACCAGTAATCGACGGGCTGGGGAAGGGGCGCAAACATTTTCCAGCTTTGGTGAATGCCAAGCGCCTTGATGGGCTCCAGGTCTGGGGCCAGACCTGCCGGGCGGCTGCGGTCGCTCACTGCTGTGATCAAGGCCAGGGTGATCAGAAGGATCAACAGAGGGTTGCTGATCCGCTTGAGTAAGCGGTACCGCTTGGGTTCGGGTGAGGGGAAGCAGGGAGACTCCGTTGTGGGCTGCGTGGTTGGTCTGTCGGGGAGTAGGCGGCTAACCACGGCCCAGAACTCTCCAGGGATCAGGGCAACCAGGCCGGTGAGGCTGATCCAGGGAAACAGTCCGAGTTCGAGAAAGGGAATGAACCCCAGGTGCATGGTGGCCAGCACCATGAGGCCGCCCAGCCGCACCTGCCAGATCCGGGTGGGCCAGAGCACGGAGATTGGTGCTAGCAGCTGAATGGCATAGGCCGTGATGGAGCTGAGGCTGGTGAACGGCTGAAAGCGGGCCGCCCAGGCGCCGAAGCGGGTCGCGAAATGATCCAGGTTGAGGGCGTACCAAACGGCATCCCGCTGGATGACCCAGTGGTCGACACTTTTGTGGCTCACCGTCACCCAATAGATCAGGCAGATCTGCAGGGTCAAGGTGATGCTGGCCAGGGAGTACACCCCGTTGGTCGGCGGTGCTGCCGGCGCCGGCCCCTGATGGGCATCCAGCGACCAGTGTTGGCCTAGGGGCAGAAAACAGGCCCAGATCATCATCACCATCAGGCTGCGATCGCCGCCATCGAGGATGTAGGGGTTGGCGTTGTGCAGCGAAAGGGTGAGCAAGGTGAGCGCAATGAAGCTTTGCCTGCTGCGCCAGCCCACCAGCACCGCGGCGGCCACTCCCATCTGCACGAGCAGCAGGGAGATGGCGGTGGTGATCCCCCCGTGGAGCCGATGCACCGACCACAACCAGGAGGGAAACAGGGTTGGATCCTCGGGGTTGGGGAGGCCGCCGCTGCCGAGGAACACCTGCACAAGCGAAAGCCTTGTGCTCAGATCGATGATTACCACCACGGCGATCAGGATCCGAAACAGGGCCAGCGAGCGGCTGTCGAGTCGGAACGGGTTGGTCAGGGGGGAGGAGACGGGCATGAAAAAAGCCGGCCACAGGGTGACCGGCTTCAGGTTGGCAGAGGTGAGCCTGCCTGGCTTCAGGCCGGTGCAGGGGCGTCGGCTTGGGGCACGCCGCGCAGGGTGAGGTTGATGCGGCCGCGGTTGTCGATTTCGCGCACGCGCACTGTCACCTGATCGCCCACGTTCACCACGTCTTCCACCTTCTCCACCCGGGCTTCGGAGAGCTGGGAGATGTGGATCATCCCCTCCTTGCCGGGCAGGATTTCCACGAAGGCGCCGATCGGGATCACGCGGGTCACGGCTCCGGTGAACACCTCGCCTTCGCTGATGCGACGGGTGAGGCCTTCGATGATCCGCTGGGCCTCTTCGGCTGCGGCACCGTCGTGGCTGGCGATCGTCACGATGCCGCCGTCCTCGATGTCGATCTTGGTGTTGGTGCGCTCGGTGATGCCCTTGATCGTGCGGCCGCCGGGGCCGATCACGGTGCCGATCAGTTCCGGATCAATCCGGAAGCTGAGCAGGCGCGGGGCGTGGGGCGACATGGTGTCGCGGGGCTTGTCGATCGCCTCGAGCATCTTCTCGAGGATGTGAAGGCGGGCAGGACGGGCCTGGTTGATCGCATCGGCCACGGTTTTCACGTCGAGGCCGGTGATCTTCATGTCCATTTGCAGGGCGGTGATGCCCTTCTCGGTGCCGGCCACCTTGAAGTCCATGTCGCCGAGGAAGTCCTCGATGCCCTGGATGTCCGTGAGGATGCGCACCTGGTCGCCCTCCTTGATCAGGCCCATGGCGGCGCCGCTCACGGGGGCCTTGAGGGGCACACCGGCATCCATCAGGGCCAGGGTGCTGCCGCACACCGAGCCCATGGAGGTGGAGCCGTTGGAGCTGAGGCACTCCGACACCACGCGCAGCACGTAGGGGAAGGATTCCTTGCTGGGCAGCACTGGCACGATCGCCCGCTCGGCCAGGGCGCCGTGGCCGATCTCGCGGCGGCCGGGGGAGCGCATCGGCTTGGTTTCGCCGGTGGAGTAGGGGGGGAAGTTGTAGTGGTGCAGGTAGTGCTTCTCGGTGGACGGGTTGAGGTCGTCCATCTCCTGGGCGTCGCTCGGGGTGCCGAGGGTGGCGCAGGAGAGCACCTGGGTGAGGCCGCGCTGGAACAGGGCCGAGCCGTGTACGCGCTTGGGCAGCACGCCGGCGGCAGCACTGATCGGACGCACCTCATCGAGGTTGCGGCCGTCAACGCGCTTGCCGTCCTTGACGATCTGGGCGCGCATCAGCTGCTTGGTGAGGCTCTTGTAGCTGTTGGCCAGGGCCTTGCCGCTGGAGGCGGCGCGGATCGGATCGTCTTCGGCCAGAGCCGCGATCTTGGCGCCCACCTCGGCCTTGATCGCATCGAGTTTTTCGTCGCGCTCAGGCTTGGTCTGGGAGAACTGCTTGAGCACCTCGCCGATGCCCTTGGCGCATTCCTTCTCCAGGAAGCTGGGCAGGGTGGCATCGATGACCTGGGCCTCAGGAATCACCTGCTCGATGCCGAGCTCCTTGAGCAGGTTCTGCTGGGCCTTGATCAGCTCACACACCGCTTCGTAGCCGAAGTCGATGGCTTCGATCACGTCCTGCTCGGGCAGCTGGTTGGCCCCGGCTTCCACCATGATCACGCCCTCGGGCGTGCCGGCCACCACCAGATCCAGCTCGCTGCGCTCGATCTCGCGGAAGCTGGGGTTGAGCACGAAGTCGTCGCCCAGCAGGCCAACCCGCACCGCAGCCATCGGGCCGTGGAAGGGAATCTTGGCGAGCAGGGTGGCCATCGAGGCGCCGGTGACGGCGAGCACGTCGGGTGGCACCCGCTCATCGAGCGAGAGGCAGGTGGCAACCACCTGGATGTCATCGCGCATCCAGCTGGGGAAGAGGGGCCGCATCGGCCGATCGATCAGGCGGCAGGTGAGGATCGCCCGCTCGGGGGGGCGCGCCTCGCGGCGGAAGAAGCTGCCGGGGATGCGACCGGCGGCGTAGAGCCGCTCTTCGTAGTCGCAGATCAGGGGGAGGAAATCGATGCCTTCGCGGCCGCCGGAGCGGGTGGCGGTGACCAGAACCGAGGTATCACCACACTCGACCATCACCGAACCCCCGGCCTGGGGGGCGAACCGACCGGTGGTCAGCCGGATCTCCCGACCATCGAAGGAGATCGACTGAGTTTGTCCTTGCACGTGAGCTTATGTCCTGTTGTTGTCAAGGACCATTCTCGCATTTGGCCCGCGGGCACTGGGGATTTCCTTCGCTTTTTCTCGCGTTTGGGCGTAGGGCAAGCCACAAAAAAGGCGCCCGAAGGCGCCTTGATTCACTGGGCAGGGTCTGGTGGCTCGCTGGCGCACCAGCTCCGCATCACCAGGAGGACTTGACCACGCCGGGCAGCTCACCCTTGTGGGCGCGCTCGCGCAGCTGGTTGCGGCAAAGGCCGAAATCGCGGTACACACCCCGGGGCTTGCCGGTGGCCCAGCAGCGGTTGCGCACGCGGGTGGGGGCGCTGTTGCGGGGGAGATCCTGGATCTTGCGGTGAATCTCCAGGCGCTCCATGGGATCGGCAGCGGCGTTGAAGGCAGCCATCAGGGCGGCGCGCTTGGCGGCAAAGCGCTGCACCATCTTCTTGCGCTTCACATCGCGCGCAATCATCGACTTCTTCGCCATGCGGCCTGGGCTGCGATCGGATACGTGCTTTCGAGCTTACCCTGCGGGCTTGCCCCCCATCGGGCAGAGGTCAGCGATCGGGCAGCTGCCGCAACGGGGGCTGCGGGCGGTGCACACGGCGCGGCCGTGGAAGATCAGCCGGATCGAGAGGTCCTGCCAGTGGGCCTGGGGCACCAGTTTCATCAGGTCGGGTTCGATCCGCCGCGGCTCGCTGTGGCGGCTGAGCTTGAGGCGCTGGGCCAGGCGGCTCACGTGCGTGTCCACCGTGACGCCGGCGTTGATGCCGAAGCACCAGGCCAGCACCACCGAGGCGGTTTTGCGGGCCACGCCCGGCAGCACCAGCAGCTCCTCCATGGTGCGGGGCACCTCGCCGCCGTGGCGCTCCATCAGCAGGCGGGAGGCGCCCACGATCGCCTTGGCCTTGTTGCGGAAGAAGCCGGTGGACTGCACATAGGGCTCCACCTCGGCCGGCTCCACCGCGGCGGAGGCCGCGGCATCGGGGAAGCGCTCAAACAGGGCCGGGGTCACCAGGTTGACCCGCGCATCGGTGCACTGGGCCGAGAGCATGGTGGCCACCAGCAGCTCGTAGGGGGTGCGCCAGTCGAGGGAGCAGGTGGCGTGGGGGTAGAGGGCGCCGAGGCGCTCCAGCAGCTCGGGAGCCCGGGTGCGGGCACTGGCCAGGCGGGGCATCAGCGCGCCAGCAGCTGCTGCACCACCGGCAGCTGGGAGGTGTCCTTCACGATCAGCACCACGCTGAGGCCCACCAGAAACACGAAGCCCGACTGCATGAACGCCATCTGGAAGCGCTCGGGCAGGGGTTTGCCCCGCAGGCCCTCGAGCAGCAGCAACACGAACTGACCGCCATCGAGCAGGGGCAGGGGCAGGGCATTGAGCACCGCCAGGTTGATCGAGATCAGGGCGGTGAAGATGAACAGGCTGCTGCCGCCCTGCTTGGCCAGCGAGGCGCCCATCTCCACGATCTTCACCGGACCGCTCACCTGGCCGGCGGTTTCCCCGAAGTGGGTGGCCAGGGTGATGAAGCCCTCCACGGTGCGGGTGGTGAGGGCGGCGAAGTCATGGTTGGCCTGGCGGAAGGGCTCGAGGGGGCCGCGGGCGGGGCGGAAGGCCTCGGTGCCATTGGGTTGGAGTTGGGCGCCGATGCGGCCGATGCCGCCGAGGTCGGCGGGGGTGAGCTGCAGGGGCACCGTTTGGCCGTTGCGCTCGGCGTCGAGGCGCAGGGTTTGGTCGGGGGCGGCCTTGATGCGCTCCACCAGGGCCGCCACGGCGCTCTGGCCGCCGCCGAGGGGGGTGCCATCGAGGCTCACGATGCGGTCGCCGGGCTGGAGGCCTGCAGCGGCAGCGGCCTGACCGGGCTGCACGCCACTCACCAGCACGCCGGGGCTGGCGCTGAAGCCGGCGGGGATGCCGAGCACCACGCCTTGGCCGAGCAGCACGGCGTAGGCCAGCAGCAGGTTGGCGATCACGCCGGCGGCGATCACCAGGGCGCGCTGGGCCAGGGGCCGGTTGGAGAGCAGGTTGGGGTCGTTTTTGGGGATGGGGCTGTCGTCGTCGTCATCGGGGAAGGCCACGAAGCCGCCGAGGGGAATGGCGCGCAGGGCGAATTGCACGCCGCGGCGCTGGCGCTCCAGCAGCACCGGCCCGAAGCCGATCGAGAAGCTGCTGACGCGGATGCCCTGCCAGGTGGCGGCGAAAAAGTGCCCCGCCTCGTGCACCACGATCAGCCCCGCCAGGATCGCCAGTGCTGTGAGAACGCCCATCCAGGCCCTGCGGTGAATGGGTCCATTGTGGTGGGTTTGGGGCGCCGGCCGTTAAGCCAGCCGTGCTGGTCCAGGTCGCCGATGTGCCCTCTAAAGTCCGCCGTCCGATCGTTGCGCTGCTGCATGGCCCGCCCCTTCGCCGCCCTGGCCCTTGCGGCGTTGCTGCCTGGCCTGTCGCCCGCCGTAGCTGAACCGACCACGCCCGAGGCCGAAGCCCAATCCGAGGCCAAGACAGAAGCGCTCGCGGCTGAAGCCCAGAACCCGATCGCCAACCTGATCAGCGTTCCGTTCCAGAACAACTTCACCCCGGGGATGGGCCCCAATGAAGACAACACCCTCAATGTGTTGAACATTCAGCCGGTGGTGCCGTTTGCGCTGAGCAAAGACCTCACCTTGGTGACCCGCACGATCCTGCCGGTGCTGAGCCAGCCCACGGCGGCCGGCACCCAGAACGGCATCGGCGACCTCAACCCCAGTTTCTTCTTGGTGCCCAAGGGCAAGGGGCCCTGGACCCTTGGCTTCGGCCCCACCTTGGTGTTGCCCACCGCCAGTTCCGACAGCCTGGGCAGCGGCAAGTGGTCGGCGGGGCCGGCGGCGGTGGCGGTGTACAGCAAGGGCCCCTGGGTGGCGGGCGCGCTGCTGAACAACGTGTGGTCGTTTGCGGGAGACAGCGACCGCGGTGCGGTGAGCGCCTTTCTGCTCCAGCCGTTCATCAACTACAACCTGGCCAACGGCTGGTATCTGGTGACCTCGCCGATCGTCACCGCCAACTGGCGGGCGGCCAGTGGCGACCAGTGGATCGTGCCGGTAGGCGGTGGTGTGGGGCGGGTGTTCCGGCTGGGGAGTCAGCCGATCAATGCGTCCCTGCAGGCCTTCGCCAATGTGGTGAAGCCCGACAACTTCGGTGACGTGACGATCCGCGCCCAGGTGCAGTTCCTGTTCCCGAACTGAGTCCCTCGGCAGCCGAGCAGCATGAAGGCATGAAAGCCGGCGCTGCATGACAGGTCTCGGGCGATGGCCGCCATGCATGAGCCTCCTGGGGGCATCGATTTTGATGCCCTTGAACATCACCTGGGCTGCCAGTGATCGGGGCTTCCAGTGATTCAGCTTGATCTCAACAATCCCGAGTTTCAGACCAACCTGCTCGCGTTGGGCAAACAAGAAGCGTGGGCTGTCTTGAAAACGTTGCCGCTCCCCCGGGTGGACGAGCTGCCCGTGCAGGTGAGTTTGGATGTTCTTTGAACTGTCTTGTCTTCCCCAGTCTCTGCGGGCGTGGATGCGCCCACCGCCACCAGCTTTGAGGATGGGGACTGGACCTGGTGAACCGAGCCGTGACCCACCCAGTTGGTCTGCAAAAGCCCCATCGCGAAGCCCGCAAAAACCGGATTCGAAGCTCCGCATTTCCCACATTAAGATGCCGGTGTTCCCCGCATCAGTAAGCCTGAGTGCCTGACTACAGCCCCCGGATCGTGGATGGCGAACTGCGGGAGCTGATGGCATCGGCAGGTGCTGTGGTGATTGAAGGGCCGAAGGCTTGCGGCAAGACGATGACGGCCTCGCAGCAATCCGCCTCCCGCGTGCTACTCGACATCGATCAGGCCGCGCGGCAGGCCCTGGCGGTGGAGCCGAGGCTGGTGCTGGAAGGAGCAAGGCCGCGACTGCTGGATGAGTGGCAGGTGGCGCCCGAGCTCTGGAATCAGGTGCGCAGGGCCGTCGATGCCTCCGATCAGCCCGGCCAGTTTCTGCTCACCGGCTCAGCGGTGCCCGCGGACGATGCCAGCCGCCACACCGGCGCTGGCCGTTTCGGGTTCCTGCGCATGCGGCCCATGAGCCTGTTCGAATCCGGAGTGTCCAACGGTGCCGTGTCGCTGCGTCAGCTGTTCGCTGGCGAGCTGCAGGCCGTGGCGGATCCAGGGCTGAGCGTGCAGGATCTCGCTGCGCTGATTGCCCGCGGCGGCTGGCCCGCGCAGCAGAGCAGGCCCCTGAAAGCGGCGAGCCGGGCCGCCCGCGACTATCTCGAGCAGGTGCGGCAGGTTGACATCAGTCGCGTGGATCGACGCCGCGATCCAGCCAGAGTGGGAGCACTGTTGCGTTCGATCGGGCGCCATTGCGCCACTGAGGCCAGGCTCTCAACCCTGGCCGCCGATGCCGGCGGCGCCGATGGTGCCCTGGACGAGCGCACCGTGACGGATTACCTGCAGGCGTTGGAGCAGCTGATGGTGATCGAAGATCAGCCCGCCTGGGCTCCCCATCTGCGCTCCAGGGCGCGCCTGCGCAAGGCCCCAAAGCGTCATTTTGTCGACCCATCGCTGGCGCTGGCGGCCAGCGGGGCGCCTGCGGAGCGATTGCTCGAGGATTTTGAGTGGTTCGGGCAGGTGTTCGAATCACTGGTGATCCGCGATTTGCGTGTGCTCAGCCAACCCCTGGAAGGAGAGGTGTTGCACTACCGCGACGACTACGGGTTGGAGGCGGATGCGATCGTGCAGCTGCGCGATGGGCGCTGGGGCGCCATCGAGATCAAGCTCGGCGAGGGGCAGGTGGATCAGGCCGCCGCGAACCTCAAGCGCTTCTCAGCGCAGATCGACAGCCAACGCTCGGGGACACCGGCGTTTCTGGCCGTGATCTGCAGCAAGGGGTATGGCTACCGCCGGCTCGATGGGGTTGTGGTGGTGCCGGTCGGTGCCCTTGGGCCGTAGCGGATGTCGACGCAGAGCAGAGTCACGGCTTAGCTCTCAGCTCTGATCGTGTCGCCGCCGAAATAGGGCACCAGGGCGGCGGGCAGGCGCACGGAGCCGTCGGTTTGCTGGCCGGTTTCGAGCAGGGCGGCCATGGTGCGGCCCACGGCCAGGCCGGAGCCGTTGAGGGTGTGCACCAGCTGGGTGCCCTTGCCCTGCTTGAAGCGGATGGCGGAGCGGCGGGCCTGGAAGTCGTTGCACACCGAGCAGCTGGAGATCTCGCGGTAGGCGCCGGCGCCGGCCAGCCACACCTCGAGGTCGTAGGTGCGGGCGGCGGAGAAGCCCAGATCCCCGGTGCAGAGCTCGATTTTGCGGTATGGCAGCTCGAGGGCCTCGAGCACGGCTTCCGCGTCAGCGGTGATCTGCTGGTGGGCGGCGGCCGATTCGTCGGGATGGCAGAACCAGTAGAGCTCCACCTTGTTGAACTGGTGCAGGCGGATCAGGCCGCGGGTGTCGCGGCCGTAGGAGCCTGCTTCGCGGCGGAAGCAGGGGGTGTAGGCGGCGTATTTGAGGGGCAGCTGCTCGGCGGCGAGCACCTCATCGCGGTGCAGGGAGGTGAGGGGCACCTCGGCGGTGGGGGTGAGCCAGAGGTCGTCATCGGCGCAGCGGAAGCTCTCCTCGGCAAACTTGGGCAGCTGGCCGGAGCCGGTGAGGCTGGCGGAGTTCACCAGGATCGGCGGCATCACCTCCCGGTAGCCCTTGGTGGCGTGGAGGTCGAGCATGAAGCTGATCAGGGCCCGCTCCAGGCGGGCGCCGGCCCCCATCAGGGTGATGAAACGGCTCTGGGCGATGCGCACGGAGCGCTCGGTTTCAAACAGCCCCAGCCGCTCGCCGATCTGCCAGTGCTCCTGGAGGCCGTCTTCCACGCGGGGGCTGCCCCAGCGCTTGATCTCCACGTTCTCGGCTTCGGAGCGGCCTTCGGGCGCCTCGGGTGAAGGCAGGTTGGGCAGGGCGCTGAGGGCCTCGCGCAGCTGGAGTTCGAGGGCCTTCTCCTGCTCCTCCAGGCCCGCCACCTGCTGCTTGATGGTGTTGCCCTGGTCCCGCAGGGCCTGCACCTCGGGACCGTTGGGGGCTGATCCGGCCTGGATCAGCTGCCCCACCGCCTTGCCGATGCGGTTGCCTTCGGCTTGCAGCGTGCTGCGCTGCTCCTCGAGATCGCGCTCCTGCCGGGCGATCTGCTGGAGGGGGCCAAGATCGAGCACCATACCTCGCCGGGCCAGCTGGGTGGTGATCAGCTCAGGGCTGTCGCGCAGGAGGCGCTGGTCGAGCATGGACTAAAATCAACTCTGATTCCCGTATTCAAGCAGGTGGAATGCACCCGAGTGGTGTCTACTATTCAAACACCCTGAAAAGGCGTAAATATACCTTTGGCGGGCAAGGCTGGGCTGCTCGCGAAAATTCTTGAAGGATTACTTGCGATGCCATGCTCAAAAACATTGCAATAGCTCGGAGCATTTGCACGCAAGGGCTTGCTAAAGCATGGTTGACAAGGCAGGCTCGGCCACCTATCTTAATAGTAGTGGCAAGCTAAGAATGCCTAAAAATTACAAAATTGCCTCGCCTGAGAGCAAAAACCAAGGCGGCGGATACGTACTTTGGCCGATTATAGTTGGCTCTTTGGTGATTGTGATCGGTGCAGTCGGGATCTTAGCCCGTTCATCATCTGGTCAGTTCGGTGCTCTTTTTTCTGTTGAAGCTAGGGAGGCTAAGGATGCTGCCGAATCTGGGATAGAAGAAGTCATGGCCTCCATGAACTCCCCTGAAAATAGAGGCACTCTTGTTGCTTCTCGGGACCCATCCAAATGGTGGGCTGGTGCTGCCCCCGCAAACCCTTGCGCACCTACGAGCCCGTCAACTCCACTCCCAAAGCTTAAAAATTACTATCAAGCCACAGGCTCTACCTCCAATGCTGTCGCGGGATCTAGCCCTAGCGCTGGAGATTCTAAACTTTTTTACATATTTAAAGTTTCCATCAAAAGTCCCGCGGGAATTTCAGTATATGAACGTAATAATGGAAGCCCTCCCTCAGATCCCACAGTCTTAGGATTAACTGGGTGGAGCGATGAGAGTGTGAATAAGAATATTGACCACGCAGGATCTATAAATTTGCTGGCCTCAGCCAATACAGGGCTGATATCAGTGTCCGCAGCTGGATATTCACGCAGGCCAGATGGTACTTATGTCAGATCCATCGTCACCAAAGAATACGAGATTGTTCCTAAGTGTTGCGGCAGATCGTTTGGGAATGTTTTTCCGTCATCGGGACCGCCAGTTCCCTCTCACGGATTTGATTCCCGTGGCTGCAGATCAGGCGAAAATGGCATAGGCGAACTAGGATTTATTATAGGTGTAGATGGAGACGGTTTGATCACTAAAGCTGCAGGCAAAAGTTTGTCTTTATATGAATCAAATTCAGAAGGCGATCTTATTCCCTCGGATCAAATACTTACTCAAAACCCGAATATTGATTGCTCACTCGCTGCAAATGAAGATCAATGCAGGCTGGACAACCAAGCTTTGCAGGGAAAAACCTCAGTTAGTGCTTTTCCCATTGATCTTGATCCATTACCTGCTAATCCAGTGACTAATGCTAAAGGATGTATCAGGGGAAATGTCACTTTAGACACAAAATCCTCTTCGCCCCCAATGGAAGGGTTAAGTGCTAATAGCTCATCATATTGTCCAGGATCAGAAACACTTGTTCCGGGGGCACTGCAAAATGGTTTCAAAGATGTAGGAGCCCCTTCTGGTAAGAAAGGAAGCGAAAAATGCACCGGAGCAGGCACGCAATACTTGGGATCCGCCGTTCCTCTACCAACTGATTATATTCTAAATGCTAGCGGGAATTTAATATCTAGTCCTGTTTCAACCCGTTGTTATGTCGCTGACTCACGAGGAACAAGCACAACCCTCAATGATTATTGCGTGGATAATGCATTGCTGGGCACGGTAGACTGCTCAATCGGCTATATAAGCTTGACAAGTGGCTCCTTAACCATCGATACGACTGCAAAGAAAGTCCGCTTGTTTTTGTACGACAGTGCGTATTCTGGTGTCGGGGGAGTGAATGGGGGAGAGATAAAATTAACAGGTGGCGGAACAATAAATCATACATATAATGGAAATACTGCTGGGCTTGGTGATTCGGATAGGTTGGCAATTTATGGTAACCTCCAAAATCAAATATTTTCCTTTGGGGGAACTTCGCTCTCTTTGGCGGCTCAAATCTATCTTCCTTACGGCACATTAGATGTTGGGGGCACTACTGAACTCAACGGAATCCTTTGGACTAATAACCTATCCTTAAGAGGTGACCTTACCATAAACACCCCGCCAGCTAGCGCAATCTGCAAAGTCATTGCTGGGTGTTATCCCGAGGACCCTAATAAAACGCCTATTGTATGGGATTGGGTCGCGCGATCTCCGAATGCTACTTCGCTCTTTTAGTGAATAATAGGAATCCAAATGCGCTCGATATTTGTGATTGCTCTCATCAAAAACATCCATGGGTTTCATCGTTTTCCCCCAATCAACGGTGCTGACTCGAGTAAGCCCAAGGGATTTACCTTGGTGGAGCTATTGGTAGGCGTAGTTATTCTCTCGATAGTAACACTTTTGCTGCTATCGGTTTATTCGACATCTACGCGCTTTGTCAGAGAGTCAAAGTCCATCAACTCTAAAGAGGCTCTTATTGATGCTGATATATCGATTGTTGAGGCAGAGCTTGCTAAAATTACTTATTGCAGCGGGACCCAAGAGCTCCTGACAACGTGCAATGGCCAAGGGCCTGGTGGTGAGGCTTTTTATGCGCCAGTGGTTTCTGGCAGTTCAACTCTTTTGAATACAATGCGTGATGACTGTAACAATGGGAACATAATATCAGACGTATCTGGTTCTCCCTCGAAAGCTGTCGAGGCTTTGAGATCTCTCGCACAACCAGTGGGTATTAATCGTTCCGTATCCGTCTATGATCCTTCTGGTTCCTCGACGAGATCCCTAATACATACTGCTTTGTTGACGTATTCTTATCAAAAAAATAATGTTGACAGGGTTTCTAGAATCTATTTGCTCAGGGCTCCTGTTGCCAATTACTGCCCTTGAGGATAATAATGAATTTCATAACTGCTTCGTGCCTCGGATCAGCAACTAATATTTCTCGGCTTCGCTATGCGCTGCATTTGATGAGATCTTCAAGAAATTCAACCGCTCAGCATGGTCAAGCGGCTTTTTCATTGATCGAACTCTTAGTGGTAATAGCAATCATCGGTATTGTCTCCTCCGTATCATTAGGCTATATTAACTCTGAGATCCAAAAAAGTCGTTTGGTTGCTTTGACCCAGTCTATGGCAGCATGGCTTGAAGCCAATAGATCAAAGGCTCTAGCTGAGTCTACTCTTTGCAGAGTCCAGTTCTCTGCTAATGGAAGCTATTCCTCTGGCCAGTCTCTTGCTAGCATTACACCTGAGTGCGCTGTTAATGCTGATTTCGAGAGCCAAAACTTTGTCATCTCGCGTCAAATAGGCGGCTCATCTTATGTCTTTTCGAGGTCATTAACATCATTTGATTTTACAAAACGTGGGCTTTCGCCCTCGTCCCAAGATCAATATTTATCTTTAAGCAATCCGGGGAGTGGTCCAGTTAAATGTATTAAAATAAATAAATACTCGGGCCTTGTTCAAATTGGTAGCCATCCTTCGAGTTCATCATTTTGCACAAGTTCAAGTTCATACTCGGCTTCAAAGCCTTTTTAGCGCAGTATTATGACCCTGAAGATCACCCTACGAGCTAAGGCTCAAAGAGTATATCAATCAAGGTTGCCTTGCCTTGGGATTGGTTTGGCGGAGCTCTTAATAGTTTCTGCCGTCGGTAGTCTCACGGCTATCATCCTGGCTCAGGTTTATTCTGGTTTTGTGAGGGAAAGGGCGCGTCTTGAGATGTACCAAAAGGCTGTCAATGATTGGGAGCGGCTCAACCGCATGATTGAGACTGATGTTTCCGAGTCAAGGCGTGTTGTTTTGCCCGGTGTTGTCTCATGCGGAGGTGCAACTTCTAGTTTTGACTTGTGGGTAAACGAACTTGGAAATTCAGCTGCCGCTTCCTACGATGTTATATCTTATTCCTTGAATGGTGGCAACTTGTATAGATGCGGCCCGCCAGTTGTTGCAAATGGTCAATTAGATTTGGCTGCCGTCGGTTCATCCGAAGCTTTAGTTGGTATTGGCATCTCTTTCTCAAGTGGAACACCAGGGCTGGCAACTGATGGAAGTTTGGCTTATGGCTTTATATTTTCTGGGCTAAGTGGAGCAAGAATAGTCGAATTCTCGTCTCAAGCCAGGCCAAGCGCACAGTGGATTGAACAATGTGCGTTTGCCTCGTCAAGTTCTTGCTAGTTGATAAGGAATTGCCGTTAATTGACTGGGATTTGAGTATATAGCTTACAAAACCTGCACCACCTCATTCACCTCAGGAATCGCCTCGCGCAGCTTCCGTTCGATGCCCATCTTCAGCGTCATCGTGCTGCTGGGGCAGCTGCCGCAAGCGCCCTGGAGCCGTACTTTCACGATCGGGCCGTCGATTTCCACCACTTCCACGTTGCCCCCATCGGCCATCAGGTAGGGGCGCAGCTCGTCTAGGGTGCGCTCCACGTTTTCGAGCGTCAGAGCCCGAGGGTCATGGCCAACGGCTTCAGGGGCGGTGGTGTCGCTGCTCATCGGGGCCTACTTGGTTTGGAGCCAGTCTACCCGGGCCCGTTCAGTCGAGGTGGAAGTGGGCAAACAGGTTCGGAGCTGGGTCTTGCCGGCCGTTGCTCTTCCAGCGCAGCACTAGGGCTTTGAGGTCTCTGTCGTAGCGCTGCCGCTTTTGGACAATGCGGGCCAGCATCCATACCCCCGGCAGGATGAAAGGGATCAGCAGCAGCAGACCGATCCAGAGATCGCGGCGGTTGTAGCCCTTCACGGGGAAGCGTCGTCCCGTGCTGATCGCCCAGGCCAGGGCCCGGGTTTCTTCCGGCAGGTTGCGGAAATTGCGCTTGTTGGACTGGTCGTTGGCGTAGGGCGTGATCTCCAGATTGGCCTTGCGGGTCACCTGCCGCGCGATCTCCCGCCGCAGGGCGATCACTTCCCGGGCTTTCGCCAGCGACACCCGGGCGATGGTCTGTCCATCCGCGCTGATCAGGGTGAAGCTGGTGGGGCTGATTCGCGACTGCTCCAGCGAGGCGAAGGTGCCGTCGGCCAGCTTGCCCTCCTCGCGCGCCACATCCTGGGCGGCGGCAAACAACAGGTTGAGCCCTTCCTCCCGGCCCACCCGGCGGCGATCCGCTTCGCTGCTGCCTTGGCCAGGGAGGTATCCAGGCGCCATGGATATAGCCATTTTGAACAATTCTGGCCTTTAACCTATGCCCCTGTGAAGCACAGGGCGAACGGTGTGGGTCGGCAGGGGGATTGGCCCCGGCCCGGGCGGGCACCGTCTCCTAGGCTGGCCCCAGCCCCCATGCAGCCTCCGCCGGCGCGATGACCGACGTTCCCGTTCAGCGGATCCGCAATTTCTGCATCATCGCCCACATCGACCACGGGAAGTCCACCCTGGCCGATCGTCTCCTCCAAGACACCGGCACCGTCGCCGCCCGCGACATGCAGGAGCAGTTCCTCGACAACATGGAGCTGGAGCGTGAGCGCGGCATCACCATCAAGCTCCAGGCCGCCCGCATGGAGTACACCGCGGCCGACGGGGAGACCTACATCCTCAACCTGATCGACACCCCCGGCCATGTGGACTTCTCCTATGAGGTGAGCCGCTCCCTGCAGGCCTGCGAAGGGGCCCTGCTGGTGGTGGATGCCTCCCAGGGGGTGGAAGCGCAAACCCTGGCCAACGTGTATCTCGCCCTCGAAAACGATCTCGAGATCATCCCCGTTCTCAACAAGATCGACCTGCCCGGTGCCGATCCCGATCGCATCGCCGAAGAGATCGAAGCGATCATCGGCCTGGATTGCTCCCACGCCATCCACTGCTCCGCCAAAACCGGCCTGGGGGTGCCCGAGATCCTGCAGGCCGTGGTGGATCGGGTGCCCCCTCCGCCCGACAAGCTCACCGAGCCCCTGCGGGCCCTGATCTTCGACTCCTATTACGACCCCTACCGCGGCGTGATCGTGTATTTCCGGGTGATCTCCGGCTCGCTCAGCAAGCGCGACAAGGTGCTGCTGATGGCCAGCAAGAAAACCTACGAGCTCGATGAGGTGGGGGTGATGGCCCCCGATCAGCGCCAGGTGGATTCGCTCCACGCTGGCGAAGTGGGCTACCTGGCCGCCTCGATCAAGGCCGTGGCCGATGCCCGCGTGGGTGACACCATCACCCTGGTGGCCAACCCCGCCACCGAGCCCCTGCCCGGCTACACCGAGGCCAAGCCGATGGTGTTCTGCGGCCTGTTCCCTACCGACGCCGATCAATACCCCGATCTGCGCGAGGCGCTCGACAAGCTGCAGCTGTCGGATGCGGCGCTCAAATACGAGCCCGAAACCAGCAGCGCCATGGGTTTCGGCTTCCGCTGCGGCTTCCTGGGCCTGCTGCACATGGAGATCGTGCAGGAGCGGCTCGAGCGGGAGTACAACCTCGATCTGATCGTCACCGCGCCCTCGGTGATCTATCAGG
>NZ_JAGQBE010000034.1 GCF_024345475.1 Cyanobium sp. T1B-Tous | reverse complement strand
GTTGGGGAAGCGGGAACCGTCACCAGGAACCTACAAATACCTCCTCACCTTAAGGAGCCAGGCCATGGTTGCTTCTGCCATGGCGTCCCTCACCAAGGAGGGCTAACTCGACATCATCCCAGCCACGCCTCCTGCCCTGATGGCGAACGTCAAAGGCTGGTTGAACAGTCGCCAAACCATCAACGGATTGGTGGCAGAAGGCTTCAGGAGGCGCTGATCGGACGTTCCAGGCCCACATCCACATTCAAGTGCTGGTTCGGACGACCGGTGATCAGCAGGGAAGCCCGTTGGCGGGTGGCGATGGCCCACAGCCACTTGGTGAGCAGGCTGAGGCGATTTTCATTGGCGGGCATGAACATCAGGTGAGCCAGGCCCCAGAGGATCCAACCCGGCAGGCCGGTCACCTTCAGACCGCGGAGATCGGCCACCGCGTGAAGCCGGCCCAGCACCGCCATGGTGCCGAAATCGCTGAACTGGAAGGCCTTCTGCTGGCGGCCCTGGAGCTTGGCCACGATGTCGGCGGCCACCCAGCCCCCCATCTGCACGGCAGGCCCAGCCATGCCCGGTAGGGGTTTGCCATCGCTGGTGTGGCTGTAGGAGCAGAGATCCCCGATCACACGGATCTCGCCATGGCCCGGTATCGAAAAGTCGGGCTCCACCACCACTCGGCCGCCCCGGTCCACCGTGCAACCGCTGGCGTCCGCCAGCACCTGGCCCAGATGGGAGGCCCGCACGCCGGCGGTCCAGCAGATCGTGGCGGCCTCGAGGCTGCGCGCACCACCACCGGTGTTCACCAGCACCTTGCCCTCCTCAATCGTCTGCACCCGTCCGCCGAGCAGCAGTTCCACCCCCACCGATTCCAGGTAGGTGCCGGCGGCGGCGGAGAGGCTGGGGTCCATGGCCCGCAGCACCCGATCGCCGGGGTCAATGAGGGTGACCTTGCACTGTTTCGGATCGAGTTGCTTGAAGTCGCGCGCCAGGGCATGGGCCATGAGTTCCATGAGCGACCCGGAGAGTTCGCAGCCCGAGGGCCCGCCCCCCACCACCACCACCGACTGCAGAACGGCCCGGCGCGCGGGATCTGGCGTCTGCTCGGCCTCCTCCAGCGCCACCAGCACCCGCCGGCGGATCTCATCGGCGTGCTCGAGGACCTTCATCGGTGGCGCCGCCTCACGCCACTCGTCATGGCCGAAGTAACTGCTGCCGGAGCCGGCGGCCAGGATCAGGTGGTCGTAGGCGAACTGGCGGTCGTTGAACACGATCTGCTTCTCCTGGGCATCGATCTCGGTGACCTCGCCCAGCAGCACCTGCACGTTGGGGGCCTGGCCCACCATCTGGCGCAGGGGGGAGGCAACGTCGGCCTCCGCTACAAGCCCGGTGGCCACTTGATAGAGCAGCGGCTGGAATAGGTTGAAGTTGCGCTTGTCGATCAGGGTCACCCGCACGGGCTGGTTGATCAGGGCGTGGCAGGCCTGCAGGCCGGCGAAGCCACCGCCCACGATCACCACATGGGGCAGTTGTTTGAGGCGCTTGTCTGGGGGGTCGAGCTCCAGGAAGAAGCGTTCGCGGGCCATCGTTCCCAGATCAGTCGCTTCAAGGTATCGACCCCGGGCCGGTTTGGCCTGCTAAAGGTGGGCGTGGTTGTTGTCCCTGTCATGTCTGTTGCGTCGATTCAGGCCTTTGTGGCCCGTGTGGCCGGTGACGCCGCCCTGCGCGACAAGCTGCACGCCGCCGCTGGGGTTGATGACATCGTCGCCATTGCGGCCGAGCACGGCCACGACCTCGACAAGACCGTGCTGCTGCGGGAGCACGCCAAGGTGCTGAGCACCGCCAAGGATCACGAGCTCGCCGGGATCAACAGCTGGGGCGATGCACTGATGCATTGCTTCGGCGCCAGCGAGAACGACTGACCCTTCAGTTCAGCTTGAAGCCGCGCAACCGCGGCCACAGCGCCCCCACGCCGGCCAATAGGCCCAAGGCCAGGCACGCCTGAACCAGCTGGTAGCCGCTGCCGAAGCGGTGGCTGCCGGCCAGCCCATGGATCGTGTAGCCGGCTGCGGCCAGGCTGAGCGACTGGAGGCCTTTGGTGAGGTTGGAGATGGCGTTGACCCGACCCTGCATGTCCCGGTCGCTGCCGGCCTGCAGCAGCGCGTTGTCGACCGAGATGGCCAAGGTGCTGAAGGCGCCGGCCAGGAAGGCGGAGAGGGAAGCCCAGTGCACCACATTCGATGCGCTGAGGAGCAGCACGGACACTCCCAGCCCGGCGCTGGAGGCGGCCAGCAGTAGTCCGGCACGCCAGCGATCCACCAGCTCCATGCCCAGGAGCGAGCCCACGAAGCTGCCCAGCCCCACGGCCGACATCAGGGCTGCATAGAAACCGTGGCCCGTCTCTCCGCTGAGGTGGCGTTGGACGAAGACGGGTAGCAGTCCCTGGAATGGCATGCCGAGCACCATCACCAGGCTGAGCACCAGCAGCAGGGTGCGCAGCTGGGCGCGTTCGCGCACGTAGCGCAGGCCCGCCCGCAGGCTGGTGCGAAAGGACTCCTTCGGTGCCGATCTGCCGGTGCTGCGCGGCAGCCAGGGAATGGCGATCAGCAGCGGCACGAAGCTGAACACATCGAAGGCGAAGGCCACCTCCTCATGGCTGCGGGCGGTGGGGCCCAGGCTCAGCAGCACACCGCCGAGCGCCGGGCCGAAGATGTTGGTGGCGCTGGTGGTGAGGCTGTACAGCTGCTGGGCCAGGGTCACCTCCTCCGGTTCAACCAGATCGGTCACCAGGGCTGTGCGCGCGGGTGTGTCGAAGGCCGCCAGCACCCCGTTGGCGCCGTTCACCAGGGCCAGCAGCCACAGCGGCACCAGCCCGCGCAGGGAGGCGATCAGGACCAACAGCGCCATCAGCAGCAAACCCGATTGGGTGAGGCCGAACAGGCGGCGCCGGTCGATCCGGTCGCTCACCGTGCCGCCCACCAGCTGCAGGAGCATCTGGGGTAGCCCGTAGGCCAGGGCGAGGCTGGCGATACCGGCGGCCCCGTGCTGTTTGACGGTGAGCCAGTTGATCGCCAGCACGAAGGCGCTGGTGCCGAGGTTGGACACCAGGTTGGCGAGCCAGAAGGCCCGGAACCCGGGGCGATGCAGCAGCCCCGCCATGGTGGCTTTGGCCGGGTTGGGCAGGGGACTGGTCATGGCGTCAGTGGCAGCTGCCCCAAGCTGCGGCAGATCCGCACGAAGGCCTCGGCCCGCTGCGGATCTTTGGCGCCGGTGGCATCCTCGATGCCCGAGTTCACATCCACGGCGGCGGGGCCCACCGTCTCCAGCGCGGCCCGTAGGTTCTCTGGCCGCAGGCCGCCCGCCAGGATCACCGGCTTGCCGATCCGCTCCACGATGCGGCGGCTGACGCTCCAGTCGTGGGGCAAGCCGGTGCCGCCGATGCGATCGGCCGTGCGGGAATCCAGCAGCAGGGCATCCACCAGGGGCTCGGCTGCGATGGCCGCGGCCATGGACTGGTTGGCGGCGTCGCCATCGCCCACATGGATCGCCTGGATCAGTTTCACGCCAGGTTGGGCGGTGCGGATGGCCTGCAGCTCCTGGGGCGTGATCCCATCCTGCAGCTGCAGGGTGGTGGCGCCCACCTGCCGGATCAGCTCGAGGATCGGTGTTGCCTGCTGCAGATGGGTCACCATCACGCTGCCCACGAACGGCGGCAGGAGGGCCACCAGCTGAGCCGCTGCTGCGGGCGTCAGCTCGTCTTCGGTGCGGTGGCGCACGCCGACGATGAAGCCCAGCGCATCGGCGCCGGCGCTTAGGGCCACAGCCAGATCGCTGCGGCTGCGGATGCCGCAGAGTTTCACCCGCAGGGGAGCCGTCTGGGGACTCACCTGCACCTAGCCACCCAGGTAGGCCGCCCGCAGGCTCGGATCCGCCAGCAGTTGGGCTGCCGGCCCCTGCAAGGTCAGCTGGCCGGCTTCGAGCACGTAGCCCCGATCGGCGATGGCCAGGGCCGCCTGGGCGTTCTGCTCCACCAGCAGGATCGTGAGGCCATCGCGGTGCAGCTGGGCCAGGGCCGCCATCACCTCACCCACCAGCTTCGGGGCCAGCCCCAGGCTGGGCTCATCCAGCATCAGCAGGGTGGGCCGGGCCATCAGGGAGCGGGCGATGGCCAGCATCTGCTGCTCGCCGCCCGAGAGGGATCCGGCCAGTTGCTGGCGTCGTTCCGCCAGCCTTGGGAACAGGGCGTAGCAGTGGTCCAGGTCGGCGGTGATGTTGGCCCGGTCGCGACGCAGCCAGGCGCCGAGGGCCAGGTTGTCGGCCACCGACTGGCGGCTGAGCACGCGGCGGCCTTCGGGACAGTGGCTGATCCCCAGTTTCACGGTGCGTTCGGTGCGGAGGCGGAGGATCGAGCCGCCGTGCCAGAGGATCTCCCCTTCGGAGGCTGGAATCAGCCTGGAAATGGCCCGCAGGGTGGTGCTTTTGCCGGCGCCATTGGCTCCCAGCAGGGTCACCAGCTCGCCGGTCTGCACCGTCAGATCGATGCCATGCAGGGCGGTGATGCTGCCGTAGCGCACCACCAGATGGCGCAGTTCGAGCAGGGGAGCGCTCATGGGGTCCCCCCGAGATAGGCCTCGATCACCGCCGGGTCGCGCCGCACCTGGTCCGGGTTGCCGAGGGCGATGCGTTGGCCGAAGTTCAGCACCGCCAGGCGGTCGCACAGGCCCAGCATCAAAGGCACATGGTGCTCAATGATCAGCACCGTCAGGGCGAACTCGTCGCGGACGCGCCGGATCAGGTTTTTGAGGTCGTCCTTTTCGCTGGGGTTCATGCCAGCGGCCGGCTCATCGAGCAGCAGCAGCTGGGGACGGCTGGCCAGGGCCCGGGCCATCTCCAGGCGGCGGCGGTCGCCATAGGAGAGGTTGGCGGCGTTCTGGTGGGCGGCGCTTTCCAGGCCAAACAGGCTGAGCAGCTCGAGGGCCTGCTGTCGGAGCTGGCTCTCCCGGCGGCGAAAGGTGGGCATCTGGAGCAGGGCGGCCAGGGGGGGCTGGCGGCCGTGCTGATGCATGCCCACCAGCACGTTCTCGAGGCAACTCAGCGAGTTGAACAGGCGCAGGTTCTGGAAGGTGCGGGCGATGCCGAGGCGGGCAATGCGGTGGCTGCTGAGGCCATCGATGGCGGCGCCGCGCCAGCGCACCGAGCCGCTGCTGGCGGCGGTGAGTCCCGACACCACGTTGAACAGGGTGGTCTTGCCCGCCCCATTGGGGCCAAGCAGGCCGAAGATCTCCCCCTCCTGCACGGCCAGATCAATGGCCTGGAGGGCTTGGAGCCCGCCGAAGCGCACCCCCACATCCTGAACCTGGAGCAGGCTCATGGCCGTCCCCCCTGCGGGCTGGGCGCGGCGGAGCGCCCCATCCGGCGCCTCAGCGTCTGGAACAGCTCCGGGGTGATCAGGCCCTGGGGAAAGAACAGGGGGCCCACCAGGATCACAGCCCCGAACACGATCAGACGCAGGTCTCCCACCGGGCGGAGCAGTTCGGGCAGGGCTGTCAGCAGCAGGCCCCCGAACACCGGCCCCAGCCAGGTGCGCGACCCCCCGAACACCACGAAGGCCAGGGTGGTGATGCTGGCATCGAAGTTGCCCAGCTTGGCGTTCCAGGAGTTGAGAAAGTGGGCCGCCACCACCCCGGTCACGCCAGCCACCAGGGCACTCAGCACAAAGGCCATCAGCTTGGTGTCAGCGGTGTTGATGCCCTGGCTGGCGGCGGCCAGTTCGTCATCCCGAATGGCCGCCATCGCGCGGCCGGGTCGGGTTTTTTCGAGGCGATCACAGAGCCAGCACACCACGGCCAGCACAACGAAGGTGAGGGCGGCATAGCCCTCCGGGCCTGAAAAGGGCTGGGGGATGCCGAAGATGCCCAGGGCTCCGCCGGTGAACTCCAGGTTGAGGGTGACCACCCGCAGGATCTCCACCAGGGCGATGGTGGCAATCGCCAGGTAGATCCCCCTCAGCCGCAGCACCACCCGACCCAGGCCCAGGGCCAACACCCCCGTGAGCAGGGCCGCCAGGAGCATTTCCAGCATCACCGAGGTGAGGGGATAGGTGGCGTCGCTGATGCCCAGGGCCGGCACCCGGGTGGAGAGCAGGGCGGCCACGGTGCCACCGATGGCGTAGAACCCCGGCGTGGCCAGTGACAGCTGGCCGCAGCGCAGGGGGAGGTACACCGAAAGCCCCAGCAGGGAGCCGAGCAGCATCTGGACCAGGAGACCCGTTTCCATGGATGGCTACACCTTTTCGGCCAGGGGCCGTCCCAGCAGACCCTGGGGCCGGATCAGCAGCATCAGAAACAGAAAACCAAAGGCCACGGCGTCCTTGTAGCCCGAAAGATGGCTCGGTACGCAGGCCTCCGCCAGTCCGATGATCAGCCCCCCCAGCACCGCGCCAGGCACGCTGCCGAGGCCGCCGAGCACCAGCACCCCCAGCCCCTTAAGCCCGTAGCCGATGCCGAAATAGGGGCCGGCGATGCTCACGCTCAACCCCACCAGGCCCCCGGCCACCCCGGCCAGGAAGCCACTGATGCCGAAGGCGATCTGGATCATGCGGCCGCTGTTGATCCCCAGCAGCTGGGCCGTCACCGGGTCTTCGGACACGGCCTGCAGCGCCTTGCCGCTGCGGCTGCCGTCGATCCAGATCGAGAGGGCCACCAGCAAGAGGCCGGCGATGACCAGCAGCAGCACCTGCACGGTGCGCACCTTGGCGCCGGCGATGCTGAGGGCCACCGGCAGCGCCTCCAGCGTTCCCACCGGGATCGAATAACTCTCGGCTCCCACCAGCAACTGGATCAGGTTCACCAGGATCACCCCGGCCCCGAGGCTGGTGATCAGGGCCTGCAGGGGGTCAGAGCCCCGGTCGCGCAGGGGGCGAAAGGCGATGCGTTCGCCCACCAGCGCCACCGCCGCCGCCCCCAGCCCCGCCAGGGGCAGGGCCAGCCAGAAGGGCAGGCTGAAGGGCAGCTGCAGACCGGCCATCAGTCCATTGGCCCCCACCGCGCCTCCGATCAGGAAATAGGTGAAGTAGGCCCCCAGGGTGAAGATGGCGCCATGGGCGAAGTTGATCACGCCCAGCACCGAAAACACCAGGGTGTAGCCCAGGGCAAACAGGGCATACACCGCCCCCACCGAGAGACCGTTGAACAACAGTTGCAGCAGGCCTTCCATGCGCTCTGGGTCTAGGGCTGGGTTGGTGAAGGGTTGGGCAGCAGCGCAAAGCGCCCTGTTTTGCCTGAGGCGTCCATCTTCACGCGGGCCACGTAAAAGTCCTTCTGGATCACCTCTCCTTCCGGTGTGAATCGGATCTCACCCAGGGGGGTGTCGTAGGTGCCCTGGAGGAGGACGGTGTTGAGGGCGCGGCGCAGGTCCGGCAAGGGCATGCTGACCAGGGCCTGGCCTTTGGGCGGCTGAATCTGAAGTTTCTGGGCTTTGCTGACCAGGTTGGGGCTCAGACGCTTCAGGGACTCTTGCCTGTCGAGGCGGCTCAGGGCCTCGTGGATCACCTGCAGGGCGGCGTAGGCCTGGGCTGTGAACTGCGGGGGTGCCGTGTCTCCATGCTGCTGTTGATAGCGCTGCACAAAGCGACGGTTGACGGCCGTTTGGGTCTCAGGGCTGTAGGCCTGGGCAATCAACAGGCCGTCGCAATAGCGTTGGCAGACGGAGTAGATGTTCGGGGAGTTCATGCCGTTCCCCGCTGCAATCAGGCCTGTGTATCCCATCTCCCGGAGCTGGCGCACGAGGTTGCCGCCATCGTTGGGCAGGGCGGAGATCACGATCAGATCGGGCTTGGTTTGCAGCGTGTCGGCAATCGGCTTCTGAAAATCAATGTCGGCGGTGCTGGTGCGCTGCACGGTGACCAGCTTCAGCCCCAGCCCCTGGATGCTCTTTTGGAAGATCTTGGTTTCTGAGGTGCTGTAGGCATCGTCCTGGGCGAAGAAGACGGCCACCCGTTTCAGCTTGGGGTTGAGCCGCTTGGCCGCCTGGATGGATAGGGGGGCCACCCTGGACACGGGAGCGGAGATGCGCGACACGAAGGGGCCGATCTCGGGAATGCCGATCGCCGTGTTGGAGGCCCCCAGCACCGGAACGCCGGCACGGTCGGCGATCGGATCCACGGCGAAGGCCTGCTGGGAGAGGGAGGGGCCAACCAAGGCGACCACCGGTTGCTGCAGCAGTCGTCGAAAGGCCGTGGTGGCGGTCTGCTCGTCGGAGCCACCGTCCTCCAGCCGCAGGGTCAGGGCCGGTGCGCGGCCACCGAATTCGGCCTCGGCGAGCTCCAGGCCAACCCGTTGGTCCTGGCCGATCAGGCTGGCATTGCCGGTGAGCGCGACCACGGCCCCCAGGGTCAGGGTTGGGCTGCCGGAAGGGGAACGACTGGCGGGTTGGCAGCCCACCAATACTCCGCAAGCCCCCACCAAGCCCACCGCCAGAGCCGTGAAGGGGAGCGAAGGCGGCTTGATCGGGGGCATGGGATGGGGTTACGGCAGCAGGGTGAAGCGACCACTCGTGCCATCCGCATTCATGCGCACCTTGGCCACATAGAAGTTCTTCTGGATCACTTCCCCCTCTGGCGTGAACCGGATTTCCCCCAGGGGTGTTTGGTAGGTGCCGCTCAGAATTTCATCCATCAGGGCCTTGCGGGCCTTCGCCAGCGGCAGGGTCTTGAGGGGCTGTTGCCGATCGAGGCGCTGGAGGGCTTCGCCGATCACCTGCATGGCGGTGTAGGCCTGGGCGGTGAGCTGGGGAGGGATCCGGGTGGCGCTGGGGTTGCGGGCCTGGGCTGCGGCGAAGGCGGCGAGGAAGCGCTGGTTGGTTGGGGTGCGCAGCTCGGGGCTGTAGGCCTGGGCGATCAGGATGCCGTCGCAGTACCGCTGACAGATCGGGTAGATGTTCGGCGTGTTCATGCCGTTGCCCACCACGATCGGCCCCTTGTAGCCCAGTTCCCGCAGCTGACGGATCATGTTGCCGCCGTCGACGGCCTGCAGCGACAGCACCACCAGATCGGGCTGCTGATTGAGGGCGGCGGTGATCTGGTTCTGGAAGTCCTGGTCGTTGAGCTGGGTGCGCTGCACCGTCACCGGCTTGAGCCCCTTGTCCGCCAGGGCCTTCTGGAAGATCACGGTTTCAGCCGTGCTGTAGGCGTCGTCCTGGGCGTAGAACACGGCCGCCCGGCGGATGCCGGGATTCAGTTTCAGGGCCTGGGCGATCGAGAGCGGCGCAATCACCGAGCTCTGGGCTGAAACGCGGCTGATGAAGTGGCCGATCTGGGGAATGCCCTTGGCTGTGTTCGACGGGGCCACCACGGGCACGCCCCGGCGCTGGGCGATCGGATCGGCGGAGAAGGCCTGTTGGGAGAGGGTGGGCCCGATCAGGGCCAGCACACCGCGGTTGATCTGCAGGTTGAAGGCCGCATTGGCGCTGGGCTCATCGCTGCCGCTGTCTTCGAGGGTGAGGGCAATCGGCTGGCCGTTGACACCGCCGGAGCCGTTCAGGGCCTTCAGGGCCAGTTCGATCCCGGTTTTCTGGTCTTGGCCGTACACGTTGGCATTGCCCGTGAGCGCCAGCACGGCTCCCACCGGAACCCCCTTGCTGAGATTCACCGGGCCATTGGCCGTGGTGTCGCTGCAGCCACTGAGGCTGGCGGCGCTGGCGAGCAGGGCCACCAGGCTGGCGCTGAACCGGCGCTTCATCCGGGGGGGCTGGCTGTTCAAGCGACTGCCGCAAAGCTGTCGCGGAAGGCGGTGATGGTGGCGTCGATGTCGGCGTCGGAGTGGGCCAGGGAGGTGAAGCCCGCCTCGAAGGCGCTGGGGGCGAGGTACACGCCGCGCTCGAGCATGGCCCGGTGCAGCTTGCCGAAACGCACGGTGTCGGCGGCCTTGGCCTCCTCGAAGTTGCGCACCGGGCCTTCGCAGAGGAAGAAGCCGAACATGGCACTGATCGAGCCGCCGGTGATGGGCAGGCCGGCGCTGCGGGCGCCCTCGAGGATTCCGTCGATCAGGCGCTTGGTGACGACCTCCAAGCGCTCGTAGGTGCCGGGCTGCTTGAGCAGCTCGAGGGTCTTGATGCCGGCGGTCATGGCCAGGGGATTGCCGCTGAGGGTGCCCGCCTGATACATCGGGCCGGCTGGGGCCACCATGGCCATGATGTCGGCCCGGCCGCCGTAGGCGCCCACGGGCAGACCGCCGCCGATCACCTTGCCCATCGTGGTGAGATCGGGGGTGATGCCGAACTTGGCCTGGGCCCCGCCGTAGCTGATGCGGAAGCCGGTCATCACCTCGTCGAACACCAGCAGGGCGCCGTTGTCCTTGGTGAGTTCGCGAATGCCCTCCAGGAAGCCCGGTTCGGGGGTGATGAAGCCCGCATTGCCCACCACGGGCTCGAGGATCACGCCGGCGATCTCCCCGGGGTTCTCGGCGAACAGCTGCTTGACCGCCTCAAGATCGTTGTAGGGGGCGGTGAGGGTGCTGGCGGCGGTGCTGCGCGGCACACCGGGGGAATCGGGCAGGCCCAGGGTGGCCACCCCGGAGCCGGCCTTCACCAGGAACATGTCGGCGTGGCCGTGGTAGCAGCCCTCGAACTTGATGATCTTTTCTCGGCCGGTGAAGGCGCGCATCAGGCGCAGCACCGACATGCAGGCCTCGGTGCCGCTGTTCACGAAGCGCACCATCTCCACCGAGGGCACCGCCTCGATCACCAGTTCGGCGAGGGTGTTTTCCAGGGCGCAGGGGGCCCCGAAGCTGGTGCCCTTGTCGAGGGCCTCATGCAGGGCGGCGATCACCTCGGGGTGGGCATGGCCGCAGATGGCCGGCCCCCAGCTGCCGATGTAGTCGATGTAGCGGTTGCCGTCCACGTCCCAGGCGTAGGCCCCTTTCACCCGGTCGAACACGATCGGCTGGCCGCCCACGGAGCGGAAGGCGCGCACCGGGGAGCTCACGCCGCCTGGCATCAGCTTCTGGGCGGCACTGAAGAGTTCCTGGGACCGGGTGGTGTTGTGCACAGGAGCCGAAACAGGAGCCGAGGTCAAGGCGGGATCCGCGGAGGAAGAAAACCGCCGCCCATCCTGACCTAAAACCGGCCCCTTCGCGTCCTCGGTAAGTTCAGGGGGCTTGCCACGGGTGCCGTGAGCGTCAACTGGCCAGAGCTGGAGCGGCACCTGCGGCAATGGCTGCCGTCCCGCGCCGTGGTGGCGGCCCGTCAGGAGTTGCTGGCCTACGACTGCGACGGCCTGACCCTGGAGCGTCACCAGCCCCGCCTGGTGGTTCTCCCCGAGACAACGGAGCAGGTAGCGGCCATCGTGCGCCACTGTCACCGGGAGGGGGTGCCCTTTGTGGCCCGGGGCAGTGGCACCGGACTCTCCGGCGGCGCGGTGGCTGAAACCGACGCCCTGGTGATCGCCACCAGCCGCATGCGCCAGGTGGTGGCGGTGGATCTGGAGAACCGCCGCATCACGGTGCAGCCCGGCGTGATCAACAGCTGGGTGACCCGAGCGGTGGCCGGTGATGGCTTCTATTACGCCCCCGACCCCTCCAGCCAGGTGGCCTGCAGCGTCGGCGGCAACGTGGCCGAAAACTCCGGTGGGGTGCACTGCCTCAAGTACGGCGTCACCAGCAACCACGTGCTGGCCCTGGAGGTGGTGCTGCCCGACGGCACGGTGACCACCCTGGGCAGCGAGCTCGATGAAACGCCCGAGCTCGACCTGCGCGGCGTGTTCATCGGCAGTGAGGGCACCCTGGGCATTGCCACGGCGATCACCCTGCGGCTGCTGCGGGCGCCCCAGAGCGTGGCCGTGCTGCTGGCCGATTTCACCAGCATGGAGGCGGCCGGGGAGGCGGTGCGGCAGGTGACCGCCTCCGGCTTGTTGCCGGCTGGGATGGAAATGATGGATCGCCTCACCATCGAGGCGGTGGACGACTACTTCGGCGTGGATGAATATCCCCGCGATGCGGCGGCCCTGCTGCTGATCGAATTGGACGGCCAGGAACGGGAGGTGGTCGCGGCGGTGGAGCTGGCCACCGCGCTCTGCCAGGCGGCGGGGGCCCGCACCGTGCGCCAGGCCACCGATGCGGCGGAGCGGGCGCTGCTGTGGAAGGGCCGCAAGTCGGCGATTTCGGCCCTGGGGCGCCGCTTCCCCAGCTACTACCTGCAGGACGGCGTGGTGCCCCGCAGTGCCCTGCCCCGGGTGCTGGCGGCGATCGAGGAGCTCAGCGCCAGCCATGGCATGCCGGTGGCCAACGTGTTCCACGCCGGCGACGGCAACCTGCACCCCCTGATCCTCTATTCGGCCCAGGAGCCCGGCATCCAGGAGCGGGTGCAGGCCCTGGGCGCCGCGATCCTGCGGCTGTGCGTGGATGCCGGCGGCAGCATCACCGGCGAGCACGGGGTGGGATCCGACAAGCGCTGCTATCTCGACTGGATGTACGGCCCCGACGACCTGGCCACCATGCAGCTGGTGCGTCAGGCCTTCGATCCCGCCCGTCTGGCCAACCCCGGCAAGATCTTCCCCACCCCCCGCAGCTGTGGGGAGTCGGCGCGCCGGGCAGCGGTGCTCCAGGCCCAGGGCGCTGCCCTGCCGGAGGAGGCCGTGGCCTTCTAGGCGTCCTCGTCCTCGTCCTCGCCGTCCTCCGGCGGCCACACCAGGTTCACCACCACCGGCGCATGGTCGCTGGGCTGCTCGTTGCCGCGGGTGGCCTTGTGGATCACGCAGCCGGTGGCGCAGTCCAGCAGCTCCTCCGAGAGGTAGATGTGGTCGATGCGCCAGCCCTGGTCCCGGTCCCAGGCGCCGCTGCGGTAGTCCCACCAGCTCCAGTGGCCGCTGTCCGGCTCGAACACCCGGAACACGTCGCTGAGCCGCTCCGCCAGCGCCGTTTGCAGGGCCGCGCGCTCCGCGTCGCTGGCCATGATCCCGCCGCTGAGCCGCTCCGGGTCGGGCAGGTCGCGGGCCTCGGGGCCGATGTTGAAGTCGCCCACCATGCAGAGCGGATCGCCCTGCTGCTCCTGGGCCGCCAGGTAGCGCTGCAGGCAGGCCAGCCACTCGAGCTTGTAGGCGTACTTCTCGCTGGTGAGGGAGCTGCCGTTGGGCACGTAGAGGTTGAGCACCCGCACCCCCTCGATCAGGGCGCTGATCACCCGTTTCTGCTCGCTCAGCCCCGGTGCGTCCGGGTCGTTGGGCAGCAGGGCGTCAAAGCCAATCTGCACATCCTCCAGGGGGAGCCGGCTGAGGATGGCGACGCCGTTGTAGGCCTTCTGGCCGCTGATCGCCACGCGGTAGCCCCGGGCCTCGAAGGCTGCCTGGGGAAACAGCTCGTCGGTCACCTTGGTTTCCTGCAGGCACAGCACCTCGGGTTGTTCCTGCTCCAGCCAGGCCAGCACCTGCTCCAGGCGCGTGCGCACCGAGTTCACGTTCCAGCTCGCGATCCGCATGGGCCTTGAACGGCGCAACTAGGATGAGTATCTGAGCAAGCCGGAGCACTGTCCCCCATGGCCGCTTTGCGTTTTCACAAGCTGATTGCCTGGGGCGGGGCGGGTGTGTTGATCGGAATCTTTGGTCTCGGCCCAGGGGGCCAGGCCCCTCCAGCTGCGGCGCAGGAAAAGGGGTACGGACAGACGATCAGCAGCCCCCAGCAGGAGCGGGAGCTGGATTACGGCACCGGCACCAACCGGGGCGGATCGGCGCTGGATTCGACCAATCCCTGGGAACTGATGAACAAGCTGCGCAAGGCCTCCTCCCTCGACGACGCCACCCAACCGGGCGATGCCGTGGATGCGGCCCTCAAGGATTTTGATTCCCAGTCGTCGCCGCCGGCAAAGGCTTCGCCGGCGGCGACGGTGAAGGGGCCCTGAGCGGGGCCAGGCCCCAGGCGGCGGCCACCTGATCCAGGCGCGGATCGCTGGGCCCCGGCTTGCGGGCCCGCGCCAGGGCCAGGGACTCCTGCGCTCCCTTGATGTCACCCCGTTCCTGCTGCAGCATCGCCCGGGCCAGCAGGGGCCGCTGATCCGTGGGGAAGCCAGCCGCCAGCTTGAGCAGCAGGGATTCGGCCTGGCCCGGCTGGCCGCGTTTCTGCAGCACGTTGGCCAGCAGCAGCCCGATCGGCAGGGCCTCCGGTTTGAGCTGGGGTTTGCTGGCCCGTTGCAGGGCCGCCTCCAGCTGGCTCTGGGCCTGGGCGCCCCGGCCGGTCTCCAGTTGCAACAGGGCCATCAATTGCAGGCCCTCGATCTGGTCGGGCCGCAGGTTGAGCAGCTGGCGCACCTCCCGTTCGGCGCCGCTGCGGTCTTTTTGGTCGCGCCGCAATTCGGCCAGCAGCAGGCGCAGCGACCACTGCTGGGGTCGCTGATCGGCCAGGCGCTCCAGCAGCACCGTGGCCTCGGCCTTGCGGTCGAGGGCCACCAGCAGCTCCAGCAGCCGTTGCTGTTCGGCCTCGCTGGCCTCGCCGGTGTTGAGCCGCTGCTGCAGGTCAGAGGCCTGGCCTGCCAGGGTGCGACGGGCGGCGTCGGCGGCTTGCGGGCCGTTCTGCAGCTGGCCGAGCCACCAGCCGCCGCCCAGGCACAGCAGGCCGATGCCGGCTGCGGCGAGTCCCGTCCAGATTCCGGAGCGGTTGGCAGCGGGCGGCATCGGGGCGGGAGATGCGGTTGGCTGCCAGTCTGCCCCGCTTCCTGCACCCGGTCCGCGTGGTCCGGGGCCACCTAAAGTCACCGCCATGCGCCAACACCCCATTTCTCCGGTCACCGAGCCCACCCAGTACCGGGCCATTGGCGTGGTGCGAGGGGTCTATGTGCCCACCGACGCTGAGCAGCTCACCCGCGGGGTGATCCGCACGGACGACGGCGTGGAGCTCGAGGCGGTGGTGCTCGGCCGACTGCTCACCCTGATGCGGCGCCACCTCAACCTGGCGGAGCCCCACCTCTGGGTGGTGTATCCCCGCTCCCGGGAAGAAGAAGGGCTCCACCTGCAGATGGTGGGGGTGTGGGAGCCCAGCACCCTGGCTGCCGGCGAAGAGGGCGAGGCTCCAGCTGCCGAGTCGGCCCAGGATGCCCTGCCTGAGGGCGACGACTACTTCTCCGTGCGCGGTGAGCTGATCTACACCCGGCCCGAATCCGGCGACCTGGTGGTGAAGGTGCGGGTGATGCCCCGCCCCGATGGCAGCCGCCCGGTGCCCTTCAAGCTCCAGCTCAAGGGCGACCTGCCCCTGGAGCACCTGCGCCATTTCGTGGCCCTCAACCTGCGGCGCCAGGGCCAGGTGCTGCAGCTCGAAACCTTTGAGGTGATTGGCCCGGTGGCCCAGCGCGGCAACCGGGGCGGCAAGGGGCGCCGCGATGGCGGCTCCGCCAAGGGCGGTAAGGGAGGGAAGGGTCGCTCCCCCGCAGCCAGCCAGGCTGGGGGTGGCCACCGCGACGGCGCCGTCAGCCGGCCTGCGCCCTAGTTACGCCACCATGACCCAACCCCTGGCGGCGGGCCTGGCCGTGGCCCTGGTGAGTCTGGCGGCGATCCTGGGCCCTTCCCTGGGCCTGTCGCCCTGGTGGATCACCCTGGCCACCGCCCTCGGGCTGGGCAGCCTCACCGTCGATGCGGCCCGCTTTGGCGGCCGCGGCGGCCATGTGCTGGCCGAAGCCTTGCCCGGTGGCGAGGGGCGCCTGCGGCGGATTGCGGTGCATGAGGCCGGTCACCTGCTGGTGGCGCGCGAGGAGGCGATGCCGGTGCGGCAGGTGCTGGTGGGCTCGCTCGCCTGCCTGCGGGCGGGCCTCAGTGCCAATGGCAGCACGGAGTTGGAGCCGCCGGCCCACGCCAAATTGCCCGCCGAGGAGCTGCGTCGCTGGAGCCGGGTGCTGCAGGCCGGCATGGTGGCCGAGCAGCTGATCTACGGGCAGAGCACGGGGGGGGCCGATGACCGGGCCCTGTTGGGCCGGCTCTGGGGCCTCTCCGGCCTCGATGTGGACACGGCCCAGCGGGAACAGCGGCGCGCGCGGCGCGAGGTGGAGCAGTGGCTGCGGGCCCGGGAGAGCGATCTGCGATCGGAAGCCGATGGGCTGCTGGCGGTGGCGCCGCGGCTGGGCCGCCCCCAGGCCGGGGAGGGCTGAATGGCCCTGGCGCTGCTGGATGCGCCCACCGGTCTGGCCGGCAACATGCTGCTGGCGGCCCTGCTGGATCTGGGGCTGCCCGAGGCGGAGATCCATCGCCCCCTGGCGGCCCTGGGGCTGGCCGACGCCTACCGGCTGGAGCTGGAGGAACGCCGCAGCGGCGGCCTGCGCGGTTTGCATCTGGCGGTGGTGAGCCTGGAGCCCCAGCCGCCGCACCGCCACTGGGGTGAGCTGCGCGGCCAGCTGGAGAACGCTCCCTGGCCCGAGCCCCTGAAGCAGCGGGTGCTGGCGGTGTTTGGCTTGCTGGCCCAGGCGGAGGCGGCGGTGCATGGCCACAGCCCCGAGCAGGTGCACTTCCACGAGGTGGGGGCCCTCGATGCCCTGGTGGATGTGGTGGGGGTGTGCGCCGGCCTGGTGCATTTCGGCGTGGAGGAGCTGGTGTGCAGCCCGCCACCGGCGGGCCATGGCGTGGTGGTCACCGCCCACGGCACCCTGCCCCTGCCGGCGCCTGCTGTGTTGGAGCTGGCCCGCCTGCGGGCGATTCCCCTGGCCTCAGCCGAGGGCTTCCCTCCCGGGGAACTCACCACCCCCACCGGCCTGGCCCTGGCGGCCTGCTGGGCCAGCCGCTTTGGCCACGCCCCCACCCATGTGCCGCGCCAGGTGGGCGTGGGGCTGGGTTCGCGCCAGCTGGATCGCCCCAACCTGCTGCGGCTCACCCTGGCGGAAGCATCACTCGGAGCACCACTCGATGCCCCACGCGAAGGGCCCCACCTCGACACGCCCCAGCTCGAAACCGTGCTGCTGCAGCAGGCCCAGATCGACGACGCCACCCCCGAAGACCTGGCCTTCCTGAGCGAGGAGCTGCGCCGCGCCGGCGCCCTGGAGGTGTTCAGCCAGGCGATCGCCATGAAGAAAGGCCGGAGTGCCCAGCTGATCACGGCCCTGGTGGCCCCGGAGCAGGCCGAGGCCCTGCGGCAGGTGTGGTGGCGGCATGGCACCACCCTGGGGTTGCGGGAGCAAGCGCAGAGTCGTTGGGTGCTGCCGCGCCGCAGCCTGGAGCTGGCCACGCCCCTGGGGCCGGTGCGGCTCAAGCAGGCCAGGCTGCCCGATGGCCGCTGGCGCAGCAAACCGGAACACGACGACCTGGTCGCCCTGGCGCGCCAGCACACACTGGGGATCGATCAGGTGCGGGCCATCGTGCAGCACACCCTCGAGCACTCTCTCCAGCCGTGACCCTGCCGCCTGCGATCCAAGCCCTGCTCGCGCGCCTCCGGGGCTGGCTGGAGACCCTGCCGCCCCTGCCCGGTGGCCTGAAGCTGTGGATCAGCCTGCTGAGCTTCGGCTTCCTGCTGGCCGCCCTGGTGGGCCACGGCCGCCAGTTGCTCCAGCTCAGCCTCGATGGCCAGGGCTGGCTGTGGCTGCTGCTGGGGGTGGGCGTGAGTTTGCTGAGCCTGGTGGCCAATGGGGTGGGCCTGGGGGTGGTGCTGCGCTGGCTGGGCCTGCGCCCCCGTTGGCCGGAGCTGGTGCGGGCCTACCTCGCCACCAACCTGCGCAAGTATCTGCCTGGGGGCATCTGGCACCTGGCTAGCCGGGTGCAGCTGTTGCGCAGCGCTGAGGCTCCGCTGGCGGCGCCCGCTTCCGGTGGGCTGGCCCTGGCGGCGGTGCTGCTCGACCCCCTGGTGGCGGCGGTAGCCGCCCTGGCGCTCGTGGTGGCCGGGGGCTGGCAACACGGTTTGGCGCTGCTCGCCGTGCTGCCCCTGGCCTTGCTCTGGCCCCGTTGGCTCAATCCCGTGCTGGCGCGGCTGGAGCGCCGCAAGGCCTCGGAGCTGGGGATGGAGAGCGAGGCGGCCGCTGTTCCGCCGATCCGCAGCTACCCCTGGCCGCCGCTGCTGGTGCAGCTGGGCTTTGTGCTGCTGCGCTTCGCTGGATTTGCCTGCTGCGTGCAGGCCTTTGATCTCTCCTACAGCCTGGGCTGGGGCGGCTGGCTGGCGGGCTTCGCTCTGGCCTGGACCGCCGGCCTGGTGGTGCCCGGCGCCCCCGGCGGCCTGGGGGTGTTCGAGGCCGTGCTGCTGCTGCGGCTGGGCGTCGCCATTCCGGAGGCCCCGCTGCTGGCGATTGCGATCAGCTATCGCCTGGTGGCAACGCTGGCCGATCTTCTGGCGGCGCTCACGGCCCGGTTGGATCAGCCGCACGGACCCCACGGATTGCGCTAGGCGCCGCCTTCGAGCCCGGCGGGCTGCGCACTGGGGCTCAGCAAAGCCAGCAGTCGCTGCTGTAGGGGGGGATCGTCAGGCCGCTGAGCCAGTAGGCGTCCGAGCCAGCGGATCGCCTCGGCCCGATCGCCGCGCTGCTCCGCCAGATCGGCCAGGCCCCCCCAGATCACCCGATCGGCCGCCGGCCAGTAGAGGTGGCGGAGGTAGGGGTTGGAGCTGGCGGGATGCCAGGCGCCGATGGGGCCGTCCCCTTGGGTGGGGCGGTGTTGTTCAACGATCCGCGCCCCCTGCTCCAGCCAGAAGCGTTCGCCGTTGGTGCGTCCCAACGCCCGCAGACTGATCACCAGCATCGTGATCGCCGGCAGGTAGTCGGGCTGAAGAGTGAGCAGCTCCGGCAGCAGACGCACCACGGCCGCGTAATCGGCCAGCTGGTAACAGCAGGCGGCTTCGCGGTACAGGCGCGCTGCCCGATAGTGATCATCGTCTGGTGGCCGCAGGGAGGCCAGCGCCAGGGGCAGTCGCTGAACCTGCTGGAGGGCCAGGGCCGGGTCTGCCTGGGCAGCGGCGGCGTGCAGCGCGGCCTCATCGAGCATCGGCAGGACCGGACGGAAGCGCTGGTGGTAATCGCGCATGCGCTGATCCCGCAGGGCAGGCGTCAGCCCCACCCGGTGCAGCAGGGCATCCAGCTGTGGACGCTCCTGCTCCAACAGCTCCAGGCCGCGGGCATAGAGCTCTGGGCCGTAGTCAGAACGGAGCTGTTCGCCGCAGTGCTCAAACACCTCGGCGCTGTACAGCACGATGGCGCAGCGCAAGCTGTTCATCAGCAGGGCGGGCACCCCTGCGGACTCCCGATCGCTATGGCGATAGGAGGGCTCGGGCAGCTGGACGCCATCGCCTGGACAGGGATCCGCGCAGGGAGAGGGGGGCGGCCCCGGAGGTGCATCGGCGAAGGCGTCCTTGTAGAGGTGGCCAACCTTCAGATCCTGATGCAACCAGCAGCGGTAGCCCACCAGGGAGGCCCACATCGAGAGGAAGCGGTCTTCATGGCCCCAGCCCTCGAGGAAATCAGGAAACCCCTCCAGCCGTTCGTAGACATGGCGGCGAATGGCAAAGAACCCCCCGTTGACGAAGGGCACCTCAATGCCGATCAGGGGCTCGTTCTGCTGGGGAACCCAGGCCGGCTGCTGATGGCACAGCCGACGGCTGGTGTAGACGTGGCCAACGGTTCCCTGGCCGTTGCGGGTGTCATAGCAATCGAGGGCGAGTAGATCGCAGGCGGGATTGCTGAATCGATGCTGCAGCTGGAGCCAAAGATCGGCCTGGGGGAAATCCAGGTGGGCATCGAGGAACACCAGCACCTCACCGCGACAGCCGCGGGAGGCCTGGCGACGCCCCGCCGATACCCCCAGACACTGGGAGACACGCTGTAGCCGCAGCACACCCTCGCGTCGGCGCGAGAGCCAGGGCTCCTGGTCGCAGAACGCGCTGCAGCCATCGCTGGAGGCGTCATCGAGCACGGAGGCCTCGAGGCCACCCTCCGGTGGATCGAGGGCAAAAGCCCCGGTGAGGGTGCGCTCCAGATGGCCACCCTCATTGCGGCTGCCAATGACCAAACTCAGCCACGGGCCAGCGTTCGTCATGGCTGGGGCTGCATCACGGTTGGCCGATGGTGAGCACGAATCTCCCCTGGCCGCCAGTCAGGGTTGGCATCGTCAGTAGGACGTCGAGGGGCAGGGGCACCAGGGTGGTGTCCTTAATGGTGAAGGTCTGGCTGGAGGAGTCGTAGTCCAGCGCTGCCGGCAACTGGCTTCCGTTCGGCAGGGTTGCACGGCTCTGGGCGGGTAGGCCTCCCTTGACGTTGGCCTCGATGAGGGCGCGGGGAACCTCGTAACTCACGGCCAGGCCAGGGCGCTGTGATTCTGTTCCGGCCGCCCGCAGGCCGGACAGGTCTCGAACGACAGCCGGCTTGAGCACGGCGCGCGAACCATCCTGAGCCGGCGTTGGCCCCACCGATGGAGCGAGGGTCGGCGCCACCGTTGGAGCAAGGGTTGGCACCGCCGGCGTTGGAGAGGGAACGGCAGTTGTGGGAGTGGGAGCGGCGGTGGGCCGCATGGTGGGAGCCAGGGTTGGCGGCGCTGCCGTTGGAGCAAGGGTTGGCGCTAGCGGCGTCGGAGACGGCACCGCCATCGTGGGAGTGGGAGCGGCGGTGGGCCGCATGGTGGGAGCCAGGGTTGGCGGCGCAGCCGTTGGAGCAAGGGTTGGCGCTAGCGGCGTCGGAGACGGCACCGCCATCGTCGGTGTGGGAGCGGCGGTAGGCCGCATGGTGGGAGCCAGGGTTGGCGGCGCAGCCGTTGGAGCAAGGGTTGGCGCTAGCGGCGTTGGAGATGGCACCGCCATCGTCGGAGTTGGAGCGGCGGTAGGAGTGGGAACAGGCGCATAGCCGGTCTTGTCCGGGGCTTTGCCCTGCTGCACCCAGGTGGACTGAGCCGATCCCTGAGGGGGTGGGGTGGCGTTGCCTCGGATGGGCAACGATTCCTGGAAGGGAACGACGGTTGTTGCGCCAGGCCGAGTCACGGTCTGGACGACTTGCGGGGTGAAGGTGTTCCCCGTCGGAACCGATGGCTTGTTGACTTGTCCGTTTTGGAAGAAGCTGCTCGCTGTGGTGACGTAATACCGGCCACCCAATTGATAGACCACGCTGTTGCCTTTGGGATCCGCCACAAAGTGGGGGGATTGACCAGGCCCTGAGCTGGCGAAGTGACCTTTCCAGTAGGTCACTTCGCCAGTCTGAGCTTGTACCTCGCGGCATCCGGGGCAGTGAGGTGGGCCTTTAGTTTCGCTACCGCGTCCGTGATACCAACCTCCCTCTTTCTCTACATATGTACCGGTGGTTGCAGGCAGGCCCTCCAGACCTGACGGTGGCTTGCCCATGCCCTGAGGGATCTGAGACCCAGGCGCCAGCACCGTCTCTGTGCTGGGTGGTCCCTGAATAGTGCGTACCCAGCTCACTTCACCTGAGATGGGGTTGTATGAAGCCTTCTCGCCATTGCTTCCCGTTAAAGTCCCTTGCCCCCCGGAGACTGAGATCGAGAAGGCGCCGGAGCCAAACTGATCAATGAAGTTCTGACTCAGAGACTGTGTTGAGTCAATAACAAGATTGCCGCCGACCAATTGGCCGTTGGCATCAAAGGTGACTCGATCAGCCGCCAGAAGGGTGGCGCCAGGTGGCAATTGCAAGCCGAGGAGGGTGGCTTCCAGCTGATCATCAATCAGTTGATTGGATTGTGCGTCACGCAATGTCCTGCGAAGTCCACCCGTGGTGGCTTGGCGATGTCCTTCCTCAATGGCTTCAATGCCATCGTATAGATAAAAATTCGCGGCTCTAAAATTTGGAGAGAAAAATAGATCGTCAAACTGCCCACGCCTGGCCCCACTGGTTCCGATCACGACCCGCTCGAAGTCGTAGGTGGCTCGCAGGGAGAGTCGAATGTTCTGGGGAGATGGCCTGCCACTGACCTGGGTGAAACCAAAGCCTGTGGGCAATGTTGGTGCCGGGGCCCCTGGCATTCCAGGGATGGGTTGGGTGTACGCGTTGCTAGACAGGCCGGTGGTGCCAAGCCAGAGCGAACCCTCAGCAACCACGCCATTGACGGTGGTGTTGACGCCATCGGTGCCGGTGCTGGCATTGCGGAAGCCCAGCGATTCCAGCCTTGCTGTCGGCCCAACACTGATGAATGGAGCGATCAGGCCAATGCCGCCGCCATTGGTGGATCGGATCGAGCCATCAACGGAAATGGGCCCACTGGCGTTGTTGAGTTCAATGCTGATCAGCGGGGCATTCAGCCCGCTGCCGTAGTCAACGCCAGTCAGGAATTTGGAAATAGAGTCGGACATCAAGCTGCCCGTGCTCAGCAGGATGCTCGGGGCAGAGATGGACGCAGTTCCACCAACGGAGATCCCCTGATTATTCAGAAGGATGATTGGATTGATGGCGTTAAGAGCGCCATTGATCTGGCTCGCGCCGCCACCTCTGACATAGTTGAGGACGGCACCATTGTTCTGGAAATTGACCGTATTGCCACTACCGATGTTGAAGCTGCCCCAGCTGATCACCGAACGTCCGGTTGTGGTGACGGTAAGTGTGTTGGGGTTGGGATTGGTGAAGCTTGTGGGTGTTGATGCTGGGTCAACTATTGGAGACGTTGGCAGCGATTGAGCGTAGATCGCTATCTGTGTCAGCAGGGGGCCCGACAGGGTGAGTGCAGCTATGCCGGTGCGCGTGGAGTGGCGCCAGATAGGCCCCCACTTCAGGGAAAGCAAAGGACGATTGGCTTTTTCAGAGGATTGTGGATGTAGGGTCATGTCAGTTCCTCCTTAAAACCACAACCGCACAGACGCCCAGACAATGGGCCCCTGCTTTTCGCCATCGGCATTGATATCGTCAATGGTGCCGGAATTGGAGCCAATGGGAATGGCAAGTTTGACCGACGCCAGCCATTCGCCTGACGTTCCGATGTCAACGCCAATTCCTGTGCCGGCAAGGCCATAGGAATTGGGCTGCAGCGAGCCAAAGAAGGGCTCGGTCCAGCGCCAGATCACCCCACCATCCAGGAAGGCCACGAATGCCAACTTTGGAGCGACGCGATAGATCAGGTCAAACTGACCACTAAAACCACTATCGCCGGGCGCCTCACCGGGCGGATAGGCGCGGACACCATTGGGATAGCCCAGCGACATTTTCTCGGCCCCATCAAGATTGTTAAAAGCTTTCTGGGCTTGAACAAAGATTTTGGCTTGCCAGCGGCTGGAGAAAATCTGGTAGCGACTGTAGATCAGTCCGATTTTGTTGAAGATTCCATCGGTGTTGGCTGTGAAAGAATCGAGCTCAAGATCTTGCAGGTTGCCGCCTCGATCTAGGTTCCCCAGGCTGTATTGAAGGAATCCAGTGTTGAGGCCTGTGCCTAGCCAGCTATCCTGATGCTCTGCCAGTAGTGAGAAGCGACCGACTTGGCTGTTTTTGTCGCGGATTTCAAAGTTTTCAACTTTGTCTACGTAGGCGTTGTACTCACCACTGAAGCTGCCCCAAAGCGATTGCGTGGGCCGACGCCAAAGTGGCTGCTTGATGCCTAACCTGATATTGGAGGAATAACCATTGACGTCAATTGGATAAAATTCTTGAAGAAGGCGATAGCTGCTGTAGTTGGCGTAGAGATTGATTGAGGCGCCATCTGGGGTGATCGGCATCTCGTAAGCAACGCTGCCCGCCAAGCTTCCTGTGGCCTCGTCGTTGAACCACCATTGGCCATCGAGTGTGAGCTGCTCACCCCGACCAAGCTGGTTGGCACTGACCAGCGTTAAGTCAACATCTACAGTTCCCAGATATCGGTTGATCTCGTTATTCACATTCAGCTCGCCACTGCTGCGGTTGCCATCCTTGATTGTGAGCACCACATCTGTTTGGCCTAACGTCTCGCCGGCTTGGAGGGTTGAGTTAATGCGTGAGCCCGGTAGATCATTGAGTTTCAGTAGGGCCGAGGTGAGTTTGTCGAGCCGCAGCAGACTTCCTTGGGGCACGGAGGCCAGGATGGTGGCTCGCGCAATCCCATCGGAGAGGTAATGGGGGATTTTGCTGTTGATCTTCACTTCGCCCATGCGAGCTTCGGTGACGTTGATCACCAGCTCACCCCCCTTGGGGCCGCTCGGGTCGATGCTCACCAGTGCCAGTAGATTGCGCGCGCGGTAGCTATCACGGATGGCGACCCGCAAGGCTTCCAAGTCAACCAGGCTGATCGGACGATTGAGATAGGGGTTGGCCAGTGCGTTCAGCTCTGCAGCCCACGGGGTGCTGACGCCGATAAATCGGACGCTCGTGTAGAGAAAGGATGCCGTCGACTCAAGGGGCTGCGCTTCTTCATCGGGCTTGGGCTTATTTTGCTGCTCCTGCCGTTCCTGTAGTTGCTTTTGGTTTTGCTGCTCAATGGCGTCGCGCAACTGCTGATCGCGTTGATAGCGCTGAATGGCTCCGGAGGGCAGCTGCTGGGCTCCCGCCGCCAGTGAGGACCCACAAACAAGGCCTGCTAGCGCCAGCGGGGTGAGGGAGTGCCAGCGAAGCATTGAGCCGATCAAGTTGAGAGCTGTCCAGTTCAATCTCTTGTAGCTCAAGGGCGCGGGCTTCGGTGTGCTCAGTGTGCGAAGTGATGCAAAGGGTGGAGCTGTTTGCGTTTTTCTTCCCTTTGCGAGCGTAGATGCGCTCTCCATTGGATCGTCGCTTGCTAGGCGTGATTGAGCACAACGTGTCTCATCGGTTCGGCCGCTGGCCAGCTCCTTAGCGGCAACGGGAGGGATTGGAGTAGGTGAAGGACTGGTAGCGATTCAGAATGCTGCGCACATCCACGCAGCTGTCCCCGCGCTTCCAGAAGGAGTCCATGCCGTTTTCCCTTGGGCTCGATTGGATGTAGGTGTATCCCGATGAGGTCAGCCGACTCTCGACATAACCGGGATCACCTCCCGCCAGATTCTGAAGCTCCGGCACCGGCTGGCCCTCGGCTCCTGTTGATCCGTTGCTGTGCTTGCCGCCAGACAGCAGGGCTCCGATCAAGGCACCCACGGCAGCCCCGGCCAATGTGGCTCCGGTGGAGGTGCTGTGGTGATCGTCAAACTGGGCGTTTGGGTTGGTGACCGTGTCTGTTTTAACCGCCAGTTGATGGGTGAAGCGGCCATCGTTCCAGGTGAAGCGCCCCATGCTGCCCTGGTCTTCAAACAGCACATTCTGTTCAATCCCCGATGGGGTTTCCACATGCAGTTGTTGACGGCTTGGGCCTGAGAATCGGAACCGATTGCCATTCTCCAGGTCGACAACAAAAACGCTGGTGCCTCCGTTTTGCTTCTGTTTCACCGTGCAGTAACCGTTATACGCTTGATAGCCATTTTCTTTCAGTTGGCAGCGTCCATTGGCTCGGGCTACGGTTTCGGCCTGCGCGGGAACGGCCAGGGCCGTGCTGGAGATCAAGAGGGCGCCGAGTAGGCCAAACTTGCGTTTAATAGACATTGCAGGATCGTGTCTTCGCTTCCAACACTTTAGGCCTGTTCATTGCCGCTCGCACGTTTCAATCTGTGCAGGATTGATGTCAATGTAAAAGAATCTGCTCGCCCGCCCGAAGCTGACGTGAGCATGGGAGTCTCTCGGCTCTTAGCGCCATGAACACGGGGGAGCCGGCCTATTGCGCTGCGACGCGGCGCTCACCGAAACCCTGCTGAAGGAGATGACGCCATGACCCATTGGTTGGCTCTGCCCCTGCTGCTCACGGCCGCTGGCCCCGCCGTGGCTCAGACCATCGTGGTGCCGGTGCCCAGTCCCTACAGCTATGACGCAGGCAGCCTGCGACAGCTACCGCTGAACGGCAGTCAGAGCCGCTACATCGGCTTTACCGGGCACACCGTGATCACGTGGCCAGCGACACCCGCACGGTTCAACCCCGGCAATCCAGGCACACTGCAATGCGGCAATGGCCGTTGCTGGCAGCAGGGCTACATCCCTCCCTCCCTCACGGGCGGTACGCCGAGTGGTTCCATGCAGTCGTTCTTTCGGTATCAGCTCGACTGCCGCGACCGCAGCTTCAACCGCATCGGTGATGTCCGCGTGCCGGCGGCGGTGCCCAAGGGCTGGCAGCCGGTGGAAAACGACCCCACGGCATTGGCGGTGGCTGATGCCTGGTGCCCTCGGATCCAGGGGCTGCTGCCATGAGCAGAGATCCATGTCGATCCCTTCGTTGGCTGTTGTTGCAGCTGGGTCTTGGCCTGGCCTGGATCACGCTGCTGGCTACTCGTGCATCGGCCCCGGTGGGGGTCGGGCTCACACCAGCTCAGGTGGGGCAGATGCTCCTGCTGGCGGGCTGGCTACCCAGCGTGGCCTTGGCGGTGTGGCAGATGGGGCATCGCAGTTGGCGCGCCCTGATCGCTAGCGATGTGTTCGGCGCTGGCCTGTTGGTGCTGCTGGCCTGCACCGCCTATGTGCCCCTGTTCTTTTTCCATGTGGTGTGGTTCCTGCCTTTGGCCCTGCTGCCGCGAGGGGTGCTGGCGGAGTTGCTGGACCGGCTGCTGCCCCGGCTGTGGGACCCCTGATCCGCCCATGCCGCTGAATCGCTACCGCGAAGTCGGGGGGTGTCATGGGCGCGGCCCCGCGCCACCATGCACACGCTTGTCGTCTGGCGATTTCTTGGCTGCATCGACCGTGGCTCACCGGGAGCGCCTGTGGCATCGGCAGATCTGCGGGCTCCAGCGGTTGCTGCTGATCCCGCTGTTGAGCCTGTTGCTGCTCAGCGGCACGGCCCTGGCGGTGGATTCCGGCAATGCGCCACCGGAGGCGGCGGCCCCTGTGGGCAGCTACGACGTTGCACCGGTGCGCATCCTTGGCATCCCGGTGATGAGTGTGGCGGCTCCGGTTGTGAGCCGGGGTGCTGGCATCCCCGATGCCCGGCAGCGGGCGACGGTGATTGAGGGCAACCTGACGTTGCTCTATCAACCCCACGCGCTCTGCAGTAGCGGCGAGCAGATCTCCGAAGCGCTGCTGGAAGGTTTCATTCTCGGTGGTCCAGCGGAGCAGCGGCTCTGCGTCGGGGATCCCTGGACGGTGCTGGGGCGGCCCGACGATCTCACGGTGGTGACCGCCACCGACAAGGACGGTCAGGTGCAGTTGCGGGCGCAGATCAAGGGCCGCGCCACGCCGCTGACGCTGCTCACGGTCACTGAGGCTGATGCCCAGCTGCACGGCATGAGCCGTGGCGCGCTGGCTGATCGCTGGCGCCAGATGCTGCAACGGCGTTTGCGTCATGCCCGCTTCACGGAACAGGCCAGCCAGATCTCGCTGCGCCTCAAGATCACCCTGATCGGCGAACTGGTGCTGGCCGGCACCAGCGCGGCGACGCTCTGGCTGTGGGCGCGGCTGCGGCGCCGGCTGCAGCGGCGGATCGATCCGGCAGGACAGGGCAGTGGCATCGCCAGCCCAGGAGATCGCTGGCTTCAGAGGCTGTTGCGGCTGCTTTTCATCGCTGTTCTGGCCCAGCTGGTGTTGATGGCTGGTCTGGCTGTGGCCGCCGTGCCCGGCCAGGTCCCACTGGCCATCACGGTGTTAATGCAACCCCTGGCGATCCTGTTCAAGGTGGTGTTGCTGGGGCTGGTCGCCGCAGCCCTGCGCTGGTTGGCGCGCTTCGTGCTGCGGCAGTGGGTGAGCAACTTGGCGGTGCCGCTGGAGGAGCGTGCCCGGCGGCAGCAGCGCTACCTCAACCTCAGGCAGGTCAGCCATCGCTTGATCGATTTGGGTTGCATCGCCGTGCTGGTGGTGTTGGTGCTGGCGGATGTGCCCGGGATTCGGGAGCTCACCCTCGGAGCCTGGTTGGCCGGCGGCGCTTTGCTGGGTGGTTTAGCAATCGCTTTTCAGGGGCTCCTGCGCGATGGCGTGGCGGGCCTGGTGGCGCTGCTTGATGACCACTACGCCGTGGGCGATGTGGTGGAGGTGAACGGCGTGGTTGGCGAAGTCGTGGATCTGGGCCTGTTGGTGACGGAGTTGCGCACCGGCGATCAGCGGGCGGTGCAGTTCGCCAACAGCGCGCCGCAGCAGCTGATCAACCACACCAAGATCCGCTCTGGCGCTGAGGTGTTGATCC
>NZ_JAGQBE010000033.1 GCF_024345475.1 Cyanobium sp. T1B-Tous | reverse complement strand
CGGTCCAGCTTTGCTGAAAGCGCATGCAACCCAGCGACAACACCGGCATGGCCAGCTCGGTCCGACCAAACCGCCGGGTGGGCAGTTGGGCCGAAGCCATCAGAGCGCGTCCCGGCGCGGCAGGGTGCGCTTGAGCCGAGCCGGGGTGGGCACCCCCAGCGGCAGGATCTCCTGGCCGGCCAGCTGTTGCTCCAGCTCAGGCAACTGCTCATAGGGCACCCAGTGAATGCAATCCACCGGACAGGTGTCGATCGCCTCCTGGATCAGGGCCGTGGAATCTCCGTCCTGCCGGATCGCGCGGGAGCGGCCCCAGTGGGGCTCCACCACAAACGTGTTGACGGCCACATGGGCGCAGTAGCGGCAGCCAATGCAGACGGCCTCATCCACCCACACCGCTTTCTGCCGCAGAGATCCCCCCAGCAAGGGCTCCAGACCGGTGCGGGCGGACTCTGGGGCCGCGGCGACGGCGGTGAAAGCCAGGGAGGGATCGGCCATGGCGGAGGACGTCAGGGGAGCTAGGCCCAGCGGGTCACCACCAGTTCGATGCTGCCGTCGTGCTGCTGGGTTTGCTCACACACCTGGAAGCCCTCTTCCGTGGTGGCGGCCAGGATGCTGCGCAGCGCGTAGCGCTGATTGAGTTGGGCCACAAAACGCTCCACCGGCACCGGCTGGCTCCAAAGATCGAGGTCGGTGACGAGCTCGTAGCTGCCGGTGGCGGGATTGAGGCGGAAGCCGATATCGGCACCGTTGGCCTGGGCCACGGCGAGCTGGGCTTCCAGGGTCTGGCCCCGATAGCCGCGCACCTGCAGGGAACCCTCCCGGGGGGCATGGCCGAGGTCGCTCAGGGCCTCAAGCAGGGCCTGGCGGTCACGGAGCTCGGTCTTGATGGTGCTGAAGTGGGACATCGGTTCGGGGTGCTCGACGGTTACGGGAGCGGCACGGGGTTGGCCAGGGGCTGCCCAAGGGTCTGGACCTGGCCAAGGGTCTGGACCTGGCCTTGGTCCTGGGGCTGGAACGCCTCAGCCGTGCTTTGACGCTGCTGGACAGCGCCGAGCTTGGCCTCAATCCGTTCGGTGAGCTGCTCACAACCCAGCCCCCGCACCCCTTCCACGAGCTCTTCCACCCGACCATCGGGCCGGATCCGAAATCGGATGGTCTGTTGTTCCATCCCTGGCCTGGACAGGTGTGGCGATGTTAACCGTGATTTCCAGAGGCTGGGCGCCCGGGGCCGCCGGGAGGCCGCCGCACCTCAGCTGAGCAGCCCTTCATCCACGAGGGTTTGCAGCCGCTCCAGCACCTCGGGTTGCTCCAGCTGCTCCAGGGCCAAGCGGGCCTCATCCCGCACGCCCGATTCCGCGTCGTGGACCATGGCGTGCAGCAGGGCCTCAACCACGACCTGCTGACGGGGTTCCACCAGATCGCCGTAGAGCCGGCCGAGGGCCCAGGCGCTGTTGCTGCGCACCGCTGGCTCGCTGTCGATGCGCAGGCTGAGCAGCAGCTGGGCCGCCGCCGGATCGGCCTTGGCGGGGCCCGTACACCCCGCGTCGGCCAGGGAACTGGCAGCCCAGAGGCGCACGGCGGCAATGTCCACTTGCAGGGAGCGGATCAGGGGGTTGAGCACCGGGGCATCGGGATAGTTGCCCAGGCTCCAGGCCACCGCCTTGCGCACATAGCCGTTGTCATCGGAGCCGAGCAGGGCCAGCAGCGGCTCCACCGCCAGGGGGCTGGGGTTGCGGCCCAGGGCGTACACGGCGCTCATCCGCAGGATCGGGCAGCTGGCCTCCAGCAGGGGCAGCAGCAGCGGCAGGGCTCGCGGATCGCGGTGCTCACAGAAGATCCTCAGCCCCTGCATGCGCTGGTCATGGCTGCCGTCATCCGCCGCCACCCGCAACAGCTGCAGGCCCAGGTCACATTCCGCCGCCACATCCGAGGCGCTGGGATCCTGGGTATCCAGGTCATCGAGCGGATCGCCGAGCAGCTCCTGGGCGAGCTCCTGGGCCAGCACCTCGGGATCGAGGTAGAGCTCGTGGGGACTGTCGCCGAAAGGCCCGCTGGGCGGCTGTTCGGGCTGCGGAGAAAGGCTCACAACGCTGTCTCAGCCGATCGGGGCAGGGGCAGCCATGTCGCCGGGCAGCCAGATGCGGGCACTCACCGCAAACAGAGCGAGCCCAAACAGCACAACGATGGCGGCCGGCAACAGGGTGGAGCGAAAGAATTGCACAGCCTTGGGGGGGGAGCGGGCGCCTGGCCCCATCATCGCCCCTAGTGTTCGCCGACCTGCCCCCATGTGATGGCCCCAACCCCCGGCACCTGGCGGCGCCTCACCGCGGTGGCCGCGGAAGGCGTGGCCAGCGGCACGCCGTACATGGTGGGCACCAAGCTGCTGCAGGGCTGGCTCACCGCCTCCGGGGTGCCCCTCGGCCTGATCGGCCTGCTCGCCTACGCCGAGCTGCCCTACACCTTAAAAATGATCTGGGCGCCGGCCCTGGACCGCTGGCCCATCCCCTGGCCCGACCGGCGGCGCGGCTGGCTGCTGGTGCTCCAGCTGCTGCTGGTGGCGGTCATCGGGGCGATGACCTTCCTGCGGCCCAGCCAGGACCCAGCCAGCCTGACAGCGATTGGGGCCATGGCCCTGCTGCTGGCGTTCGTCAGCGCCACCCAGGACATCGTGGTGGATGCCTATCGCACCGACCTGCTGCCCGAACAGGAGCGGGGCGCCGGGGCCGCCGCCACCACCCTGGGGTACCGGGGGGCCATGCTCGCCATCGGAGCAGGGGGGTTCATCCTGGCCGGCCGCTTCGGTTGGCCCCTGGCCTTCGCCGGCTCGGCGGTGCTGATGCTGTTGGTGGTGCCCTTCACCCTCACGGCTCCGAAACTGCCACCGATCCAGCACCAGGTCACCAGCCTGCGTCAGGCGGTAGCCGGGCCGGCCCGGGAATTCCTGCACCGCACTGGCCGGGGCCGGGCCGTGATGCTGCTGGCCCTGGTGCTGCTCTACCGCTGGCCCGACGGCCTGCTCAATGTGATGGCCGTGCCCTTTCTGATCCAAAAGGGGTTTTCGCCGGAGGTGGTGGGTTCGGTGTTGGCCGGCTGGGGCATCGGCGCCACCATCGTCGGCACGATCCTGGGAGGACTCCTGTTCGCCCGGCTGGGGATGAACCGCTCCCTGTGGGTCTTTGCCCTGGTGGGGGCCGCTGGCAACCTCTCCTATTGGGCCCTGGCCAGCTTCGATGGCGGCCCCCCGGCCCTGCTGCTGGCGGTGGGACTGGAAAACCTCGGCGGGGGGCTCGTGGGCGCCGCCTTCGTGGCCCTGTTGATGAGCCTCTGCAATCCCCGCTTCTCCGCCACCCAATACGCCCTGCTCTCGGGGGTTTATGCCCTGAGCCGCTCGGTGCTCGCCGGCCAGGCGGGCTTCGTGGCTGAAGGGGTGGGCTGGAGCAGCTTCTTCCTGCTCACTGCGGCCTCCTCCCTCCCGGCCTTCCTGCTGATGGCCTGGCTGACGCCCTGGAACGGCGACGGCGCCAAGGGAGCCTTCGATCCGGCCAAGGACCCCACCTAAACCCGGATCCCAGCGATGGGGATTGGGGAGCTCAGGCCGGCTCCAGACTTCCCTCCAGCCGCCGCCGCAGCTGGCCACAGGCCGCATCCGCATCCAGGCCCCGACTGGCACGCACACTCACCGCCACATGGCGCTCCTGCAGGGCCCGGCGAAAGGCCTCCACGGCGCCCGGAGCGGGCCGTTGGAACTCCTCTTCGGCAATGGGGTTGTAGGCGATCAGGTTCACATGACTCTGGAAACCGCGCAGCAGCTGGGCCAGCGCAAGGGCGTGGCGCGGCTGATCGTTGAGGCCCCCCAGCAGGATGTACTCAAAGCTGACGCGGCGGCCGGTGAGGGCCACGTAGCGGCGGCAATCGTCGAGCAACGCCTCCAACGGGTAGGCATGGGCGGTGGGGATCAGCTCTTCGCGCAACCGCTGATCCGGCGCGTGCAGGCTCACGGCCAGGGTGAACTGGGCCCGCCCCAGCCGCTCCAGAGACCGCTCCGCCAGGGTGGGCAGGGTTTTGGGCACCCCGACGGTGCTCACCGTGATCTGGCGCTGGGCCATCCCCAGATCGCTGCAGAGGCAATCGATGGCCGCGAGCACCGCCTCGATGTTGAGCAGAGGTTCGCCCATCCCCATGAACACCACGTGGCTGGGGCGCTGGTCCATCACCTCCCGCACGCTCAGCACCTGGTCGACGATCTCGTGCACCGCCAGGGAGCGCTGCAGGCCGCCCTTGCCGGTGGCGCAGAACCGACAGGCCATTGGACAGCCCACCTGACTGCTCACGCAGACCGTGAGCCGACCTTCGGCCGGTATGCCCACGGTTTCGATGCTGAGGCCATCGTGGGTGCCCAGCAGCAGCTTGGTGGTGCCATCGCGGGCCACACTGCGGTGCAGCTCCCGTGAACGCCCAATCCAATCGCCGGCACCCTGTGGGGGCTGGGCCAGGAGTTGGTCGCGGAAGGCCTTCGGCAGCACCGACACCGCATCGAGGCTGCGGGCCCCCTTGGCGTAGAGCCAGTCGTGGAGCTGGCGGCCGCGGAAGGCGGCCTGGCCCTGGGCCACAGCCCACTGCTCCAACGCAGGCACGCCCATCCCCAGCAGGGGGGTGTCGGGCACAGCAGGCCCGGCCCTCAAGGCCAGATCAACAGGCCGTGCCCCAGCTTCCACTCCACAGCCACGAGGGCGATGAACCCGAGCATGGCCAGGCGGCCATTGAACAGTTCCGTGTGGGTGTGAAAGCCGTAGCGGGGCAGCCGGCGCTGGGGAACCGGCGTATTGAGACTGGTGCGGGTGGGGTTAGCCATGGTGATCACTCATCGGTGAGCAGCCCTTCCTCCTGCAGGCCCTCCAGGGCCGCAGGATCGGCGATCAACTCCTCCTCCAGGCCCTCCTCAAGGGTGGGGCGGGTGAACGCCGCCAGCCCACTGGCACTGGCCTCGATGCCATGGCGGCTGCGGGTGGCCTCCAGATCGGCATCGGAGGGATCGTCGAGCACCGCCATCGATGCGGCCGGAGCCGGCATCTCCACGGTGTAGTCAGGGCGCAGGTTCTGCATGCGGCGATAGCCCATGCCGTCTTCCTCAAGGATGTCCGGATGGGGGCCGGCCTCCGCCCGCAGCTCCTCTTCGAAGCCACTGAAACCGGTACCGGCTGGGATCAGGCGACCGATGATCACGTTCTCCTTGAGGCCGCGCAGCCAGTCGCTCTTGCCCTCGATGGCCGCCTCGGTCAGCACCCGGGTGGTCTCCTGGAAGGAGGCCGCCGAGATGAAGCTGTCGGTGTTCAGCGAGGCCTTGGTGATGCCCAGCAGCACGGGGGTGAACTCGGCGGGGGCCCCACCGGTGATCGCCATGGCGCTGTTCACCTGCTCCACCTGACGCAGCTCGATCAGCTCACCGGGCAGCAGGGTGGTGTCCCCGGCGTCCTCGATGCGCACCTTGCTGGTCATCTGGCGCACGATCACCTCGATGTGCTTGTCGCTGATCGACACACCCTGGCTCTTGTAGACGTTCTGCACCTCGGTGACCATCCGGAACTGCAGCTTGGAGATGGCCTCCTGGGCTGCCTCCATGGTGGGTTTACGGCTGCGCAGATCTTCGAAGAAGCACTCCAGCAACTCGTGGGGATTGATCGGGCCATCGGTGAGCGACTCACCGGCGCTGACCTGCTGGCCATCGCTCACCATCACGTTGCGGCCGAGCAAGATCGGGTACTCGGTGATGGCATCGTCGTGCTCGATCACCGAAACAGTGATCGAGTCGTCGTCATCGCCCTGCTTGATCTGCACGGTGCCGCTCTTGCGGCAGAGAATCGTGGATTCCCGCGGACGGCGGGCTTCCAGGAGTTCCTCAATCCGGGGCAGACCCTGCACGATGTCACCGGTCTTCTGGCGTTCGAACACCAGCAGGGCCAGGCCATCTCCGCGTTGCACCAGCTCGCCGTCGCGCACGTGCAACACCGAGTCGGGCGACACCATGTAGGGGCGGCCGAGGCGAATGGTGAGCGTGTTGCCCTTGATCGCCTCCACCTGACCACAACAGGGCGCCACGACCCCTTGGGCCAGCTGGTCGCCATCGACGATGCGCTGGTCGACGCCAACCTCGGGCTTGGCAGAACCCAGATCAATGGTGCGCGTGTCGCCATCCCGCTCCACGATCAACCGGCGGATCGGTTCGCCATCCACCAGATCGGGGAGCTGGACGACGCCATCTTCCTTGCAGAGGATCTGGGTGGTGGCCACCACGTCGCCACGCTTCACCGCGGCCCCATCTTCCACCTGAAGATCGGTGTGGGTGGATCCATGGCTGGCGTCCGAGAGGGTGTCCCGACGCACCAGCAGGGTCTCCAGGATCGTGAGCTGCAGGCGCTCGATCGTCTTGGCCCGCTTGTCGGAGACGGCCTCCACATCCACCGTCATCTGGGGGGTGGTGTCAAAGGTTTCCAGGATCAGCTGGGTGCGCAGCAACTCCACACCATCGACGCTCTTGATCAGTTCACTGTCCTTGAAGGCCAGGCGCTGGGTGGCCTTGAGGCCCAGGGAAGGGCCACCGCTCTGCTTCACCGTCCCCAGTTCGGGCAGGTGGGCCGCATCGGGAATGGCGTACTCCTCCACCGGGCGCAGCAACAGGGCGCCACCCTCAGGGGTCTCCACGGCTTCCACGAACACCATCGCCTCAGCCTTGAGGCCCTTGGCGATCTCCTCGCCCGGGGTCACCATCTTGCCGTCGGCGAACTTGGCGAGGGTCTTGCTGTCAGACACCAGGTGCAGCGTTCCCGAGCGCACGATGATTTCCCGCAGAATGTCGTTCTTCTGGGTCACCGTGACGATGCCGGCGGTCTGGCTGAAGATGTCCTTCACCACCTCGGTACCGGCCTCGATCCACTGGCCGTCCTCGATCATCAACAGGGAGATGTCCTTGTTGATCTCGTGGGTTTCCTGGGGGATCCACAGCAAGGTGCCGCCCTTGCTCACCTCGTAGCCGTTCTTGGCGCTGCGGGCCTTCTTGATGGACAGGCCGGGAGCGAACTTGACGGTACCTCCGGTTTTGGTGCGGAAGCGGTCGTCGGCCAGCTCAGCGATCACTTCGCCGTTGGCGATCTTGCTGCCGGGGGCCGTGTTGAGGCGGTAGCGGATGTTGTCCTTGCCCTCCAGGTGCCAGATCTCACCGGAGTGGGTGGATTCGCCCACCAGCTTGCAGTCCTTGAGGGTGAGGCTGGCGGTGACGATCTGCACTTCGCGGGAGTCACCGGCACTTTCGCGAAGCCGCACGGCTCCGCCGTACTCACTCACCAGACGGCTTTCGGCCAACACCTCACCGGTGGTGACGGCCTTGTTGCCCTCCACCACGGGCAGGGCATTGGGGGGCAGGTTGTACACATCGCCGCTGAACACCCACATCCGGCCCAGACGTTGGGCCTTGAGCGTGATGTTGCCCTGACGGTCGGTGACCTCCTTGGGCTGGATTGCATCCTCGTAGCGCACCTGGCCAGCCAGGTCGCAGATCACATCCTTGGTGGCCTTCTCAACGCTCTTCTTGACGGTCACGCCCGCGGCGATCTGGGCCAGGATCGTGTCTCCGGGCACCGTGTCGCCATCGGCCACGAACAGGATCGAGCCGTTGACGATGTCCAGTTTCTGAAGCTTGCCCTTGCCGCTGGGTTTGACCGTCAGGGAGAAGTCTGTTTCAGCCAGCTGGGCCTCCACGCCGTGGGGAGTCCGGAAGGACCGCACCCGGGCCTTGGCGCCGAATTCGACCGTGCCATCCACCAGGGAACGCACCACGCCGGTCTCGGCCGTGGACACACCACCGGTGTGGAACGTCCGCATGGTGAGCTGGGTGCCGGGCTCACCGATGGACTGGGCCGCAACGATGCCCACCGCTTCGCCGAGGTCAACGAGCTGGTTGTGGGCGAGGGCCCAGCCGTAGCACTTGCGGCACACCGAGCGGGAGGCCTCGCAGGTGAGCGGTGAGCGCACCTTCACGGTTTTGACGCCACCTGCTTCAATCCGGCGCGACAGGGGCTCATCGATTTCGCCGTCGCGGTCCACCAGGGTTTCGCCGTCTTCGGCCACCACGGGCTCGGCAGCCAGACGACCGATCAACTTGCTGCCGAACTTGCCCTTCTCATCCGCATCGATCGGGATGCTGCGGGTGGTGCCGCAATCGTCCTCGCGCACAATCACGTCCTGGGCCACGTCCACCAGACGGCGGGTGAGATAGCCGGAGTCAGCGGTGCGCAGGGCGGTGTCCACCAGACCCTTGCGGGCGCCGTAGGACGAGATCACGTATTCCGTGACGGTGAGACCCTCACGGAAGTTGGTGCGAATCGGCAGGTCGATGATTTCCCCTTGCGGGTTGGCCATCAAGCCGCGCATGCCCACCAGCTGGCGCACCTGAGACATGTTCCCCCGGGCGCCGGAGTTGGCCATCATCCACACCGAGTTGAGTGGATCGTTCTCGTTGAAGTTGCGGCGCACGGCCGCCACGAGACGCTCGTTGGTTTCGGTCCAGGTGTCGATCACCTTGGTGTGGCGCTCCACCTCGGTGATCTCGCCTAGGCGATAGCGCTCTTCGGTCTGGGTGATCTGCTCCTCAGCTTCCGCCAACAGGGCGGCCTTGTCACCCGGAATCCGCAAATCGTCGACGGAGATCGAGACGGCGGCCTGGGTGGCGTAGTGGAAGCCCAGGTCTTTGAGCTCGTCGGCCATCGAGGCCGTGGCGGCGGTGCCGTGGTGCTTGTAGGCCCAGGCCACCAGGTTGCGCAGGGCCTTCTTGTCGATCACGCGGTTGCGGAACGGCGGGGCCTGCTTGCTCAGAGCATGGCTGACCGGAGCGGCGGTTTCAACGACGGCAGCCTCGGCAGCCTTCTTGGCGCTCTTCTTGCTGGTTTTTTTGGCGGGGGTGGCGGTCATGGCTGCGCGCGAGAAAAAGACGAATGAGGAGAGAAAAACGGAAACCCGGACCCTGGATCCGGAACGGCCGTCAGGTCGCAGCCACGGCGTCGATGATGGTGTGGTTGATCACCACCCGGCCCACGGTGGTGAGCAGGTAACGGCTGATCAAGGCGCCATCCTCATCGAAGCGGTCGCGGCGGTAGAGCCACTGCTCAATGCGGGTGCCATCGCTGAGGGTTTCTTCCTTCTGGGGCTGCTTGTCCTCGTCATCGCTCTCCACCTCCCCGTTGAAGCGGACCCACACCCAGTCGTGCAGGACCAAGTGCTTTTCCTCGAAGGCGTCGATCACGTCGTCGAGGTTGGCAAACGTCTTGGCACGGTCGCCGAATTCGGGCTTCACCGCACCGGGCTCCTCCGCGGTGAGGTAGTAAGCGCCAAGCACCATGTCCTGGGACGGGGTGATGATCGGCTCACCGGTGGCCGGCGACAGGATGTTGTTGCTGGCCAGCATCAACATGCGGGCTTCGGTCTGGGCCTCGATCGCCAGGGGCACGTGCACGGCCATCTGGTCACCGTCGAAGTCGGCGTTGAAGGCGGGGCACACCAGGGGGTGCAGCTGGATGGCGCGGCCATCCACCAGCTTCGGCTCGAAGGCCTGAATGCCAAGGCGGTGCAGCGTCGGCGCCCGGTTCAGCAGGATCGGATGCCCTTCGATCACCTCCTGCAGCACCTGCATCACCTCATCGTCGGCACGCTGGATCAGCTTCTTGGCGGCCTTGATGTTGTTGACGATGTTCTGACGGATCAGGCGGTGGATCACAAACGGCTGGAACAGCTCGATCGCCATCTCCTTGGGCAGACCGCACTGGTGCATCTTCAGCTTCGGACCCACCACGATCACGGAACGACCGGAGTAGTCGACCCGCTTGCCGAGCAGGTTCTGACGGAAGCGACCCTGCTTGCCCTCGATGATGTCGCTGAGCGACTTGAGCGCCCGGTTGTTGGCACCCACCACGGTGCGGCCGCGGCGGCCGTTGTCGATCAGGGCGTCGACGGCCTCCTGCAGCATCCGCTTCTCGTTGCGGACGATGATTTCGGGCGCCAGGATCTCCTGCAGGCGCGCCAACCGGTTGTTCCGGTTGATCACCCGGCGGTAGAGGTCGTTGAGGTCGGACGTGGCGAAGCGGCCGCCATCGAGCTGCACCATCGGGCGCAGATCGGGGGGAATCACTGGGATCACATCCAGCACCATCCACTCGGGACGGGCGCCGGTGGCGATGAAGTTGTCGATCACCCGCAGGCGCTTGATCAGCTTGGCCCGCTTCTGCCCCTTGCTGGCGGCAATCTCCTCCCGCAGCTGTTCAGCGGTCTCGTTGAGCTCGAGATCTTCGAGAAGCTGCTTCAGGGCCTCGGCACCGATGCCCACCACGGGCTCGTTCTCGATGTCGGAATCTTCGGCGTAGATCTGGTCTTCGATCTCCAGCCACTCATCTTCGGTGAGCAGCTGCTTGTAGGTGAGGTCCTTGTGGTCGCCCGCATCGAGCACCACGTAGCAGTTGAAGTAGACGATCTGCTCGACGTCGCGCAGGGGCATGTCGAGCAGGATTGCCACGTAGCTGGGGATCCCCTTCAGATACCAGACGTGGGAAACGGGGGCCGCCAGCTTGATGAAGCCCATGCGGTGACGGCGCACCCGGCTCTCGGTGACCTCCACGCCGCAGCGCTCGCAGACAATGCCGCGGTGGCGCACCCGCTTGTACTTGCCGCAGTGGCATTCCCAGTCTTTCGACGGGCCGAAGATCTTCTCGCAGAACAGCCCGTCCATCTCGGGCTTGAGGGTGCGGTAGTTGATGGTTTCGGGCTTGGTCACCTCACCCACCACCTGTCCGTTGGGCAGCGTGCGCTGCCCCCACTGCATGATCCGCTCGGGCGAAGCCAGCGTGATCTTGACGTAGTCGAAGTGGTTTTCGGTGCGGAGATTGCTGTTAGACATCGGGATTGGGGCGCGCGGAGATCCAGAAGGAAGGGCTAGTCAGCGGGGTGCTGCAAACAAGCAATCAGTCGTCGTCGTAATCCGCGACGCCGAGGGATTCGTAGGTGGGCCGGCTGGGGGTGCTGCGGCGAGGGTTGACGTCCTGCATCAGATCCACTTCCTCACCGGCGTCCGTGTAGACGGCGATGTCGAGGCCCAGCGACTGGAGCTCGCGCATCAGCACCTTGAACGACTCGGGAGTGCCCGGACGGGGGATCGGTTTGCCCTTGACGATGGCGTTGAGCGCCTCGTTGCGGCCCTGCATGTCGTCGGACTTGACGGTGAGCAGTTCCTGCAGGGTGTAGGCGGCGCCATAGGCCTCGAGGGCCCAAACCTCCATCTCACCCAGACGCTGGCCGCCCTGCTGGGCCTTGCCGCCCAAGGGCTGCTGGGTCACCAGGGAGTAGGGGCCGGTGGAGCGGGCGTGGATCTTGTCGTCCACCAGGTGGACCAGCTTGAGGATGTGGGCGTAGCCCACGGTGACGGGCTGGTCAAAGGGCTCGCCGCTGCGGCCGTCGATCAGCTGGATCTTGCCGGGATTCTCCGGGTCGTAGACCCAGTCCTTACCAGGCAGGTTCGCCGCTTCCTCGAGGTAGGCCTGCACCGTCTGCTTGCTCTTCTCGGCGCCGTGCATCTCATCGAAGGGCACCACTTTGACCCGACAACCCAGGTGGGACGAGGCCCAACCCATCAGGCACTCAAACACCTGGCCCACATTCATGCGGCTCGGCACACCCAGGGGGTTGAGCACGATGTCGATGGGGGTGCCATCGGGCAGGTAGGGCATGTCCTGCTGGGGCAGGATCCGGCTGATGATGCCCTTGTTGCCGTGGCGGCCGGCCATCTTGTCGCCCACCTGAATCTTGCGGCGCTGGGCCACATACACCCGCACCACCATGTTCGCGCCCGGCGGCAGCTCATCGCCCTGCTCGCGGGTGTAGATGCGCACGTCGACGACGCGGCCCCGCTCGGTGCTGGGCACCCGGAGGGAGTTGTCGCGCACGTCGCGGGCCTTCTCACCGAAGATCGCGCGCAGCAGCTTCTCCTCGGGCGGCTGGTCGGATTCGCCTTTGGGCGTCACCTTGCCCACCAGGATGTCGCCGCTCTCGACATAGGCACCAATGCGGATGATGCCCATCTCATCGAGGTGACCCAGGCTCTCCTCGGCCACGTTGGGGATTTCCCGCGTGATCTCCTCAGGACCAAGCTTGGTCTGGCGGGCTTCGATCTCGTACTTCTCGATGTGCACCGAGGTGTAGAGATCGTCGTGCACCAGCCGATCGCTCAGCAGGATGGCGTCCTCGTAGTTGTAGCCCTCCCAGGGCATGTAGGCGATCAGCACGTTCTGGCCGAGGGCGATCTCGCCACCCTCACAGGCCGAACCATCGGCCAACACCTGACCGGCGATCACCGGATCGCCCTGGCGGACGATCGGACGCTGGTTGAGGCAGGTGTCCTGGTTGGAGCGCTGGTACTTCTGCAGGTGGTGCACATGGTCGGTGCCCTGCTCATCGCGGATCACGATGGCGGTGGCATCCACAAAGGTGACCGTGCCATTGACCCGGGTGATCGGCACCATGCCGGAGTCGCGGGCGACCTGGGTTTCCAGGCCCGTGCCCACCAGCGGACGCTCAGGGCGCAGCAGGGGAACGGCCTGGCGCTGCATGTTGGAGCCCATCAGGGCCCGGTTGGCGTCGTCGTGCTCGAGGAAGGGGATCAGGGAGGTGGCGACCGAAATCACCTGAACCGGTGAAAGCTGGACGTAATCCACCTGCTCAGGCGGCACCTTCTCAAAGTCCTGGCGGTAGCGCACCGGCACCAACTCAGCGGTGATCCGGCCCTCGGCGTCGGTGGGGACGTCGCCCGGGGCCACGCGGCACTCGTCCTCCAGGTCGGCGGAGAGGTAGATGGGATCGCCACTCTTGTGGACGATGCCGTTTTCCACCTTCCAGAACGGGGTTTCAATGAAGCCGTACTCGTTGACCCGGGCGTGGGTGGCGAGCGAACCGATCAGACCGGCGTTCGGCCCCTCCGGGGTTTCGATCGGGCAGATGCGGCCGTAGTGGGAGGGGTGGATGTCACGCACGGCAAAGCCGGCGCGCTCTCGGGTGAGACCCCCTGGGCCCAGGGCGCTGATGCGGCGCTTGTGGGTGAGCTCGGCCAGGGGATTGGTCTGGTCCATGAACTGGCTCAGCTGGCTGGAGCCAAAGAATTCCTTGATCGCCGCCACCAGGGGCTTGGGGTTCACCAGCTGGGCGGGAGTGAGGCTCTCGGTCTCCCCGACCGTCATCCGCTCCTTGATGATCCGTTCGAGACGGTTCAGGCCCACGCGCACCTGGTTCTGCAGCAGTTCGCCCACGGAGCGCACGCGGCGGTTGCCCAGGTGGTCGATGTCATCGAGGCAAGCCCCGCCCACATCGAGCTCGAGGTTGATCAGGTAATCGATCGTGCTGAGCACGTCCTCGGGGGTGAGGGTGCGCACCGCATCGGGGATCGTGAGGCGCAGCTTCTTGTTGATCTTGTAGCGACCCACCCGGCCCAGGTCGTAGCGCTTGGGATCGAAGAAACGGCTGTGCAGCAGGGTCTGACCGCCACTCACCGAGGGGGGCTCACCCGGACGCAGCTTCTTGTAGAGCTCCAGCAGGGCCTGGTCTTCCGAGGAGATGCCCTCGTCGTTGGCCGCCTCGATCGACTTCTGGTAGTACTCGGGGTGCCGCAGCTTGTCGAGCACGTCGTTGTCCGACAGGCCGATGGCCCGCATCAACACGTGGGCGTTGATCTTGCGGGTTTTGTCGACCCGCACGTGCAGCAGGTCGTTCTTGTCGGTTTCAAACTTCAGCCAGGCGCCCCGGTTGGGGATGAGGCTGGCGTTGAAGGTTTTACGGCCGTTCTTGTCCTGCTCGTCCTTGAAATAGACCCCGGGCGAGCGCACGATCTGGTTGACGATGACGCGCTCGGCACCGTTGATGATGAAGGTGCCGCGCTCGGTCATCAGGGGCAGTTCGCCGATGAAGACCTCCTGCTCCTTGATCTCGCCGGTCTCCTTGTTGACCAGGCGGCAGGTGACATACATCTGGGACGCGAAGGTCGCATCGCGACGCTTCGCCTCTTCCACATCGTGCCGGGGACGCTTCAGCCGGTACTCGCTACCGATGAAGTGCAGTTCGAGCTTGCCGGTGTAGTCGGTGATCGGGGAGAAGCTCTCGAGCTCCTCGATCAGGCCCTTCTCCAGGAACCATTTGAAGCTGGCGCGCTGCACCTCCACCAAATCGGGCAGGTAAGTAACGGTCTTAGCGACCTGGATCGCGCTGCTCATGCGGTGAACCTGCAGGAACGGGTGGAAGTGAACTGGCTGGTGGGGCATCCCTGGTTGGGCGCCGCCGCTGATTGAGCGACCCGCAGCCGCCCACACGAACAGCCGCCCCCCGGATGGGGAACGGCCGCCCATGGGGGCTCGCTTAACGGGGTTGCTTCAAGACTGCAGGCGTCGACAACAAGGAGCGCTTCCGCTTCCAGGCCAATGAAACATCATACATTGTGAAGTGGCAGGGAGAACAGACGGGCCGCATTGGAAGTGCTGGTAAGGGCCACTTGGGTGAGCGTTTCCCCACGCAGCTCGGCCACCCGGGCCGCCACCGAGGCCACGAAGGCCGGTTCGTTGCGCTTGCCCCGCCTGGGCACGGGCGCCAGGAAGGGGCAGTCGGTTTCCACCAAATAGCGATCTGCGGGCACCTGCCGGGCACAGGCATGGGTGGCCTCGGCCTTGGGGAAGGTGACGGTGCCACTGAAGCTGATGTAGAACCCCAGCTCCAGAAAGGCGGCCATTTCCTCGGGTGTGCCGCCCCAGCAGTGCATCACACCCGCTGGACAGGCGCCCCGCTCGGCCCGCTGACGCAGCAGGGCCAGCATGGGATCGGCCGCATCCCGGCAGTGCACGATCACCGGCAGATCGAGTTCGACCGCCAGATCGAGCTGGGGTTCGAGCATGGCCACTTGCTGCTCGAGGTTGGTCTCGCGGAACAGGTCGAGACCGAGCTCGCCGATGGCCACGACCCGGGCGTCGTCCTGGGCTGCCTGGCGCAGCACCGCGGCGGTGTCATCCCGCCAGTGCTGGGTGTCGAGGGGATGAACCCCGACGGAATAGCGCAGCTCGGGGAAGCGGTCGGCCAGGGCCCGGATTGCCGGAATCTCGGCCGGCTCCACGCAGGCATGCACCAAGGCTTGAACCCCCGCCTCCCGCCAGCGCTGGGACACCGCATCCAGGTCGTCGTCGAAATTGCGGAAGACGATGTGGCAGTGGCTGTCCACCAGCGCCGGGGTCACGGCCATGGGGCTGGGAGGGGGATTCAGGCCTTGGCCGCAGCGGCGGGTTCAATCACCTGCTTGACCGCGGCGCTCAGGCGGGATTTCTGATTGGCACCGGTGTTGCGGTGCAGCACACCCACCTTGACGGCCTTGTCGATTTTGCTGAAGGCGGCGTTCATGGTGTCCTGAACGGCCGTTTTGGAGCCCTCATCCGGCTTCTGACCGTAGGCCGTGCAAGCCGTGAAGCAGCGCTTCATCAGGGTGCGCAGCGCCGACTTGTAGGTGCGGTTGCGGAGGCGGTTGCGCTCAGCGACATCAATGCGCTTCTTCGAAGACTTGTTATTGGCCACAGGCGGACGGACGCTGGTTCGGCAGTCGAGAATCCTACCTTCAGGCCCTCCGCCCTGTCGTGGCGGTGCCCTGAGCCAGCGGCGCCCTAGTTTGACAAGCCCCGCCAGCGTGCTGTCCCGTGGTCGCGTCGTCTCCCGCCCTGTCGATCGCCAGCCTGCGGGATCACAGCGGTGATGAGGCCCGTAACGGGGCCAGTGACGGGACCAGCCCGGCCGCCCAGCGCCTCGCCGCCATCGCCGGCCGCACCAGCGGCGGCCGGATGAAGGAGGAGACGGCCCGCGTGGAGGCGATCCTGGCCCAGGTGCAGGAGCAGGGCGATCGGGCCCTGCTCGACCTCACCGAACGCTTCGACGGGGTGCGGCCCGACCCCCTGCGCATTCCCCCCGAACGCCTGGCCGCCGCCTGGCAGGCCACCCCTCCGGCGCTGCAGGAGGCCCTGACCCTGGCCCATCAACGGATCCTGGCCTTCCACGAGCAGCAGCGCCCCGCCGACCTGGCCGTGATCGGCCCCCATGGGGAGCGGCTCGGACGCCGCTGGCGGCCCGTGGAGCGGGCGGGGCTTTACGTGCCGGGGGGAAGGGCCTCCTACCCCAGCACCGTGTTGATGAACGCCGTGCCGGCACGGGTGGCCGGGGTGGGGCGGCTGGTGATGGTCACGCCCCCCGGCCCCAGTGGCGAACCGAATGCCACGGTGCTGGCCGCCGCCCACCTGGCCGGGGTGGAGGAGGTGTATCGCGTCGGGGGCGCCCAGGCGATCGGGGCCCTGGCCTACGGCACCGAAACCATTCCGGCGGTGGATGTGATCAGCGGTCCAGGCAACCTCTACGTCACCCTGGCCAAGAAGGCGGTGTATGGCCGCGTGGCGATCGATTCGCTGGCCGGCCCCAGCGAAGTGCTGGTGATCGCCGACCACACGGCCCGGGCCGACCAGGTGGCCGCCGACCTGCTGGCCCAGGCCGAGCACGATCCCCTGGCCGCCGCCATCCTGCTCACCACCAGTGAAGCGCTGGCGGCAGCGGTGCCAGCGGCCCTGGAAGCCCAGCTGCAGGGCCACCCCCGGGCTGAGATCACCCGCACCGCCCTCAACGACTGGGGGCTGATCGTGGTGTGCGACAGCCTCACCCAGGCGGCTCGCCTGAGCGACTGCTTCGCGCCCGAACACCTGGAGCTGCTGGTGGAAGACCCGGAGGGCCTGGCCGAGCAGATCCAACACGCCGGCGCCATCTTCCTGGGCCCCTACTCCCCGGAGGCCGTGGGTGACTACCTTGCCGGCCCCAACCACACCCTGCCCACCTCCGGGACGGCGCGGTTTGCCGGGGCCCTGAGCGTGGAAACGTTCCTGCGCCACACCAGCCTGATCCAGTTCAACCAGCAGGCCCTGGAAGCTACCGGAGCCGCGGTGATCACCCTGGCGGAAAGCGAGGGTCTGCACAGCCATGCCGAATCGGTGCGGCGCAGGCTGAACTGAGATGGGGGAGCTGGGCGCGCCATGGTGACGTTTCACTCCACCCGGCTGGAACGCACCACCACGGCCAGCTTCAGCTGCCATGACATCAGCGCCGAGCTGCAGGCCTTCGTGGAGTCCAGCGGGATCCGCAACGGCCTACTAGTGGCCGCGGGCCAGCACACCACCACCGCCCTGGTGGTGAACGAGGCCGAGGAACGGCTGCTGGGCGACATCGAGCGCCACTTCCTGGCCCTGGCACCCCCCGAGCGGGCCTACGCCCACAACGACCTGCACCTGCGGCCGGGCATTCCCGCCGATGAGCCGCGCAACGCCCACGCCCATCTGATCGCCCTGAAGCTGGGCAACCACCTCACCCTGCCGGTCGTGGACGGCCGCCTGGGCCTGGGCCGCTACCAGGCCGTGCTGCTGGTGGAATTGGATGGCCCCCGTCAGCGCCAGGTGCTGCTGCAGCTCAGCGGCGTCTGAGGGGTCGGGGAGCTCGCCTGCCTCAGCGCTTAACCAGATCCCGCACCCGGGGCTCACCATCGACGATCTCGCCCACCAGCACCTGGTCGGTGATGTTCACGAACAGGCCGTTCTCCAGCACCCCCGGCAGGTTGTTGATCGCCGCCTCCAGGGCGGCCGGTTCGCTGATGCCGCCGGCGAATTTCACATCCAGCACGAGGTTGCCCTGGTCGGTCACCACCGGGCCAGCCTTTTTCACCGCCATGCGCAGCTGGGCATCGCCGCCCAGGACGGCGAGCTCGGCCTGAACTTGCCGCCAGGCGCCAGGGAGCACCTCCACCGGCAGCAGGAAGCCGAGGTTGAGGGTGTCCACCAGCTTGGTGGAATCCACCACCACCACGAAGCGCTGGGCACGGCGCGCCACCAGCTTTTCCTGCACGTGGCAGGCGCCGCCGCCCTTGATCAGCTGGAAGGAGGGGTCCACCTCGTCGGCGCCGTCGATGGCCAGATCGATGCGCTCGATCGCATTGAGGCTCTTGAGCGGGATGCCCAGTTCGGCGGCGAGCACCTCCCCCTGGAACGAGGTGGTGACCCCCACCACATCGGTGAGCTCACCACTGCGGAGCTTGGCCCCCAGGGCCTGAATCATCAAAGCCGCCGTAGACCCGGAGCCCAGCCCCACCACCATGCCGCTCTTGATCTGCTCGGTGGCGGCGGTGGCCACCGCCTGCTTCATCCGGTCCTGCAGATCCGACATCCATCACTCCTGAACGGGCCGCGACCGTAGCAGCGCTTAACCGGAGTGGGGCAAGGCCGCCGGCTTGATCGTGAGGTTGAGTTCCCGCTGGCCGCGAACCACCGTGAGTGGCAGGGGCTGCCCCACGGTGCTGTGTTCGACCCGCTCCAGCAGGCTGGCCGGGTCGGGCACGGGCTGGTCATCGACGCCCACCACCAGGTCGCCGCGGCGCAGGCCGGCCGTTTCGGCCGGGCTTTCGGGCAGCACCCGCTGCACCAGGGCCCCATCCCGCTCCGGCAGCTGCAGCAGGGCCTCGGGGTCGCGGTTGTTGTCGCGGGCGCGGCGGGCCGTGAGGGGCACCAGCTGCAGCCCGAGGTAGGGGTGCACCACCTGGCCACCGCTGCTCAGCTGGCCGGCCACCCCACGGGCCAGGTTGATCGGGATCGCAAAGCCCAGGCCCGCTCCAGGCCCCGACCGCACCAGGGTGTTGATGCCGATCACCTCACCGTTGGCATTGATCAGCGGGCCACCGGAGTTGCCGGGGTTGATGGCGGCGTCGGTCTGGATCAGATCGAGGCGCTTGTCGGAGAAGCCCAGGCTGTTGATGTTGCGGTGCAGGCTCGACACGATGCCCAGGGTCACCGTGCGCTCCAGCCCATAGGGGCTGCCCATGGCGATCGCCCAATCCCCCACCTCCAGGGCCTCGGAATCGCCGAGGGGCGCGGCGCGCAGGTCCCGGGGGCCGGAGATCTTGACCACGGCCAGATCGGTGACCGAATCGGCGCCCACCACCGCCCCATCCACCTGGCGGCCATCGGCCAGGGTCACCTCCACGCTGTCCACCTGGTCCACCACGTGGGCATTGGTGAGCACCAGACCCTTGCCGGCGTCAATCACCAAGCCGGACCCCTGGCCCCGTTCTCGCATGCTGCCCGACGGGTCGCCAAACAGATCGCGCAGGAAGGGATCCAGCAGGGCCGGATCGAAGGGCTGACGGGCCACCTCACGCTCGGTGTCGATGCGCACCACCGCCGGCGCCACCGCCCGGGCCGCCTCGGCCACGAAGCTGTGGGGGGTGCTGGCCGGGGCTGACACGGGCGGCACCTCCAGCGCCAGGGCCGCGGCTGTGAGCGGTCCGGGCCCGGCGCCAAACCCAAGCAGCAGCGCAAGCAGGGGAACCAGCAGCAACGACAGCAGGGTCATGGGGCCGGTCGGGGTGATCCAGAGGCTAGGGACACCTCCAGCGCAGCAGGGTGTGGTGCAACCCGCCCTCGGGATTCAGCTCCAGCCAGCGCCCCCCCGGATCCTCCGGCCTGTCCAAGGGGCAGGGCTGCACCGGGCCGAAGCCACACAGGGTGGAGGGACAGCCCAGCAGCGGCACCTCGGGACGGCCCGGCAAGGGCCCTTGCCAGTGCTGATGCACGTGGCCAAAGAGCACCGCCTGGAGCTGGGGCTGGGGAGCCAACAGATCCAGCAGGGCCGCTCCATCCCGCAGGCCAATCGCATCGAAGCGGGGATCACCGATCGCCACGGGCGGGTGATGCACCGCCACCACCAGGGGAAGGCGGCTGGGGCCCGCCAACTGCTCCGCCAGCCAGGCCAACTGGCGCGCCCCCAGCCAGCCCTCCACGCAGGCGGCCCGGTGGCTGTTCAGCAGCAGCAGGCGCACACCGGCGATCACCAGCGCCGCCGGCGCCAGCACGGCCTGACGCCCCAGGGCGGCACGCAACCGCAGCGGATGGTCATGGTTGCCGGCCAGCAGGGCTACGGGCGTTGGCCAAGCGGCCAGGCGGTCGCGCAGCAGGGCATACCCCGCCCAGCTTTCGTCCTGGCAGAGGTCGCCGCTGATCAGCAACAGATCGGGCTGCGGGGCCTGGATGGAGGCCTGCTGCAGAGCCCGATCCAGACAGGCCCAGGGCTGGCGGCCCCGGAAGCGGCCCTCCGGATCGGCCAGCAGGTGGGGATCACTCAGCTGAAGCAGGCGCATCCGCCTAAATTGCCTTCAGAACGCTCAGTCGGCCATGGCAGCAATTCCCCCCGGCTCGCGTCAGCGCTGCAGCCTGTGTCAGGTGGAGATCCAGGGCATGGTCGGCGGCAACGACCTGGTGCACTTCAGCCAGGGGGCCCCGGGCACCCGCGCCAAGTTGTGGGCCCGGGTGTGTCAGTACCTGCGCACCGGCGAGCAGAAGGGCCAGTGCCTCAACCAGGACCCCGGCCTGCGGGGCAACGTGCAGCCCAGCGACTTCTTCGCCGAGGCTCCGGTCATTGAGATGCCCCCCCTGGGCGGCCTGGGTCCCGGGGCCGACCATCCCCTAGGGTGATCCCTTGCCCGGCGGGCAATCCCTGACGCACGCTTCAGCCCCAGGCTGAACCCTTGTGCCTCCCAGGGCAGTTTTCCAGACTGCAACAGCCGGCGGGCCGCCTGCCCCCAGCTCCCCTGCAGCATTGCCCCACCCCCTCCTGCCCGACCTGGAGCGCCTGGCCCAAGCGGCCGTGACGCATGCCGGCTTCGAGCTGAAGGGAGTGCACCTGTTCACCCACCGCATCCCCATGACGGTGCAGGTGTTGGTGCAGCGGGCCGATGGCAGCGACATCAGCCTCGACGAGTGCGCCTCCCTGAGTGCGCCGCTCGGCGAGGCGATCGAGGCAGCCGAGATTCTCGGCGATGCCTATGTTCTGGAGGTCAGCAGCCCTGGCGTCAGCGACGACCTGGACGATGACCGGGACTTCCGCAGCTTCCGCGGATTCCCGGTTGACGTGCACTATCGCGACAGCAAGGGCCTTGATGTGCGACGCGAAGGGCTCCTGCTCGAGCGCGATGCGACGGATGTGCACCTGAACATCCGCGGCCGCACCCAGCGCATCCCCCGGGACGCCGTGATCAGCGTCCGGCTGGTCACCCCGACCCAGCCCTCCTGACCGCCCCCTGACCATTTCTCACCCCTGATCCATGGCCCTGGTTCTGCTCCCCGGTCTGAACAACCTGATCGAGGACATCAGCGAAGAGAAGAAGCTGCCGCCCGCCGTTGTGGAGGCCGCCCTGCGGGAAGCCCTCCTGAAGGGCTATGAGCGCTATCGCCGCACCCTCTACCTGGGGATCAGCGAAGACCCCTTTGAGGAGGACTACTTCTCCAATTTCGACGTGGGCCTCGACCTCGAAGAGGAGGGCTACCGGGTGCTGGCCTCGAAAATCATCGTCGAAGAGGTGGAGAGCGAAGACCACCAGATCGCCCTGGCTGAAGTGCAGCAGGTGGCCGATGACGCCCAGATCGGCGACACGGTGGTGCTGGATGTCACCCCGGAGAAAGACGATTTCGGTCGCATGGCCGCCGCCACCACCAAGCAGGTGCTGGCCCAGAAGCTGCGCGATCAGCAGCGCCGGATGATCCAGGAGGAATTCGCCGATCTGGAGGATCCCGTGCTCACCGCCCGGGTGATCCGTTTCGAGCGCCAGAGCGTGATCATGGCGGTGAGCAGCGGCCTGGGCCGGCCTGAAGTGGAGGCCGAACTGCCCCGCCGCGACCAGCTGCCCAACGACAACTACCGCGCCAACGCCACCTTCAAGGTGTTCCTCAAGGAGGTGAGCGAGGTGCCCCGCCGCGGCCCCCAGCTGTTCGTGAGCCGCTCCAATGCCGGCCTGGTGGTCTACCTGTTCGAGAACGAGGTGCCCGAGATCCAGGAGGGTTCCGTGCGCATCGTGGCCGTGGCCCGGGAAGCCAATCCCCCCTCCCGCTCGGTGGGCCCGCGCACCAAGGTGGCCGTCGACTCGGTGGAACGGGAAGTCGACCCCGTCGGAGCCTGCATCGGCGCCCGGGGCTCCCGCATTCAGCAGGTGGTGAACGAACTGCGCGGCGAGAAGATCGACGTGATCCGCTGGTCCCCCGACCCGGGTCAGTACATCGCCAACTCCCTGAGCCCGGCCCGGGTGGAGATGGTCCGTCTGGTGGATCCCGAGGGCCAACACGCCCACGTCCTGGTTCCCTCCGACCAGCTCAGCCTGGCCATCGGCCGGGAAGGGCAGAACGTGCGCCTGGCCGCCCGGCTCACCGGCTGGAAGATCGACATCAAGAACGCCAGCGAATACGACCAGGCCTCCGAAGATGCCGTGGTGTCCGAGCTGATCGCCCAGAGGCAGGAAGAGGAGGCGCTGCAGGCGGAAGCCGAAGCGCGTCTGGAAATCGAACAGGCCGCCCGCGCCGAGGAGGATGCCCGACTGCGGGAGCTCTACCCCCTGCCGGAAGATGAGGAGGGGTACTACGAGGACAATGGCGACGTGACCGCGGACGAACCCGCCATGGAAGCCCCCGAAGACACCGCCCAAGACACTGGCGAAGACACCCCGGAAGCTCCGGCAGATGAGCCGGCTGGCGTGGACGAGGACGGGGCCCGGTGAGTCGCCGGCCCGTGCTTCGGCGCTGCGTGGCCTGCCGGGAGCTGCTGGATCGCCAGCAGCTCTGGCGGGTGATCCGGCTGGCCGAAGGGGGAATCGGGTTGGACCAGGGCATGGGCCGTTCGGCCTATCTCTGCCCCAGCCAGGTGTGTCTGGACGAGGCGAAACGACGCAAGCGTCTGCAGCGGGCCCTGCGCTGCCAGGTTGCAGATTCCATCGTCGAAACTCTGGAAAGGCGCCTGACATCCGGCGCTGATCTCGCCTCTGAGGCAAGATGAACATTGGCCGCAGAGCGCGTGCGGCCTGGTGTGCCCCTCGGCCCCGCTTGGCGGCCCCTGGGCCCCGACCCGGTGGCCCCTTGGGCCCCGACCCATGGAGACCTGAATGACCAGCAGCGGCAAAGTCAGAATTTATGAGCTGTCCCGGGATCTAGGCCTGGAGAACAAGGACGTGCTCGATGCCGCCGAGAAGCTGGGGGTTGCGGCCAAGAGCCACAGCAGCTCGATCAGCGACGACGAAGCGTCCCGCATCCGCTCCTTGATTGAGACCGGCAGCAACGGCAGTCCAGCGGCCGCGCCAGCTGCCCCGACAGCCCCACCCAAGGCCATTCTCTCCGTGAAAAAGGCTGGAGCCGGCGAGGCCCCCCAACCCAGCGCCCCGGCTCCTGCCGCCACCAAGCCGGCGTCCGCCCCGGTGGCCGTGAAGCCCGCAGCCCCGGCCGCACCGGCCAAACCCGTGATGCCCCCAGCCCGCCCGGCGGCAGCCACGCCGAGCAAGCCAGCCGTGGTGGCCAAGCCCGCGTTGGCCAGCAAACCTCCGGTGCCCAGCAAGCCCGCTCCGCCCGCCAAACCGGCCGCGGCGGTCATCGGTAAACCCGCCCCTGCGCCGAGCAAGCCGGCCGCGACACCAAGCAAGCCCGCTGCGGCTCCCTCCAAACCGGTGGTGATCGCCTCCAAACCGGCACGCCCCGTCACCCCAACGCCAGCCCGACCGGCAACCCCGCCCCCCGCACCCACCAGCCGCAAGCCGGAGCTGCCGGTGCGACCTGCTCCCAGCAAGCCCCAGTTGGTGGGCCGCCCCACCAGTCCCGGCGCTGGCAGCACCAGCAGCCGGCCGGCCCCACCGGCGGGCCGCGCCCCCTTGAGCCAGCGCCCCGCCCCACCGCAGCGCCCTGGAGCGCCCGCCCCCACCCGGCCCGGCCAGCCCGGTGCCCGTCAGCCTGGAGCGCCGGGTCGCCCCGGCCCCACCCCACTCGAGCTGGTGGGCAAGCCGATCCGCCGCGACACCGCAGGCCCCGGCACTCCCGGGGCTCCCGGTCGCCCGGCTGCGCCCGGCCGCCCCGGCATGCCCGCAGGCATGCGCAAGCCGATGGCTCCTGGCGAGCTGATGCAGCTGCAGAAGCCCTCCGGGCGGCCCACCGCTCCGCCGCCCCGCCGCCCCGGTGATCGCACCGAAGCGGGAGCGCCCAGCGGCGGCACCGGAACCCCCGACCTGGTGCGCCCCAGCGCCACACCCCCGGCGGCTCCCAGACGCCCGGGCTTCCGCGCCCCCACACCCGCCGGTGCGGCCGGCCGGCCCCGCCGCCCGGACTGGGACGACAGCGCCAAGCTGGAAGCCCTGCGCAGCCGCACGCCGCAGAAACAGCGCACCAAGGTGCACATCATCGGCGAAAACGATGATGCCCTCACTGCCGAAACCGGTGGTTACGCCGGCGAACAGGAAGCCTTTGTGCTGCAGGCGAGCCTGGCCCGCCCGGCCAAGCCCCGGGCTGCCGCCGCTCCCGCCGCCAAGCCCATGGCGGCCATGCGCAAGCGCAAGAAGGAAACCACCCGTCAGCGCCAGCGGCGCCGGGCCATGGAGCTGCGGGCCTCCCGCGAGGCCAAGGCCGTGCGGCCCGAAATGCTGATCGTGCCGGAGGGCAACCTCACGGTGCAGGAGCTGGCCGAAAAACTCGGCGTGGAAAGCTCCGAGATCATCAAGAGCCTGTTCTTCAAGGGGATCATCGCCACGGTCACCCAGAGCCTCGATCTCTCCACGATCGAAGCGGTGGCCGAAGAATTTGGCGTGCCGGTGCTCGAAGACGACGTCGAGGAGGCCGCCGCCAAGACGGTCGAGATGATCGAGGCCAGCGACCTGGCCCACCTGATCCGTCGCCCGCCGGTGGTGACCGTGATGGGCCACGTCGACCACGGCAAAACCAGCCTGCTGGACGCCATCCGCAAAACCCGGGTGGCCGCCGGCGAGGCCGGGGGCATCACCCAGCACATCGGTGCTTACCAGGTGGAGATCCCCCACGCCGGCGAGCAGCGCAAAATCACCTTCCTGGACACCCCGGGCCACGAGGCCTTCACCGCCATGCGGGCTCGGGGCACCAAGGTCACCGACGTGGCCGTGCTCGTGGTGGCCGCCGATGACGGCGTCCGTCCCCAGACCCTGGAAGCGATCAGCCACGCCCGGGCCGCCAAGGTGCCGATCGTGGTGGCCATCAACAAGATCGACAAAGAGGGTGCCTCACCGGATCGGGTGAAGCAGGAGCTCTCGGGCCTCGAGCTGGTGGCCGAAGACTGGGGCGGCGACACCGTGATGGTGCCGGTGAGCGCCATCAAGGGCGAAAACGTCGACAAGCTGCTGGAGATGATCCTGCTGGTGACGGAGGTCGAAGACCTCCAGGCCAACCCGGATCGGATGGCCCGCGGCACCGTGATCGAGGCCCACCTCGACAAGGCCAAGGGTCCGGTGGCCACCCTGTTGGTGCAGAACGGCACCCTGCGGGCCGGCGACGTCCTGGCGGCCGGCCCTGTGCTGGGCAAGGTTCGCGCCATGGTGGACGACACCGGCAAACGGGTGAAGGAGGCCGGCCCCTCCTACGCCGTTGAAGCCCTTGGCTTCAGCGAAGTGCCCACCGCCGGCGACGAGTTCGAGGTTTACCCCGACGAGAAGACCGCCCGCTCGGTGGTGGGTGACCGGGCCAATGAGGCCCGCGCCACCCGCCTGGCCCAGCAGATGGCGTCCCGCCGGGTGTCCCTGGCCTCGATGTCTGGCCAGGCCAGCGAGGGCGAGCTCAAGGAGCTCAACCTCATCCTCAAGGCCGACGTTCAGGGAAGCGTGGAGGCCATCCTCGGGTCCCTCGAGCAACTGCCCCAGGGCGAGGTGCAGGTGCGGGTGCTGCTCTCGGCTCCGGGCGAGATCACCGAAACCGACGTCGACCTGGCCGCCGCCTCAGGGGCGGTGATCGTGGGCTTCAACACCTCGATGGCCCCCGGCGCCAAGCGCGCCGCCGATGCCACGGGTGTGGACGTGCGCGACTACGACGTCATCTACAAACTGCTCGAAGACATCCAGCTGGCCATGGAGGGCCTGCTGGAGCCCGAGCTGGTGGAAGAACCCCTGGGCGAAGCCGAGGTGCGTGCCGTGTTCACCATCGGCCGCAGTGCGGTGGCCGGCTGCTACGTCACCACCGGCAAATTGCAGCGCAACTGCAAGGTGCGGGTGTGGCGGGGCAAGGAAAAGGTGTTCGAGGGCGACCTCGACTCCCTGCGCCGCAACAAGGACGACGTCAAGGAAGTGGCCACCGGCTTCGAGTGCGGCATCGGCACCGACCGCTACACCGGTTGGCAGGAAGGGGATCGGGTGGAGGCCTTCAAGCTGGTCACCCAGCGCCGCACCCTCAGCACCTGAGTCCCGTGACCCCTCGCAGCGAGCCCCTGCTCTGGCTCCAGCTGATTGCCCTCGGGGCCATTCCGCTGGAGCTGCTGGGGCTTCTGCTCCTGCTAGCCGGAGCGGATCCTGGGCCCTTGCCCGGCCTGGAGCGCCTGCTGGCCTGGGCCATCGGCACCTTGGGGCCCGCCATCCTGCTCTGGAAGCGCCCAGCCGACGTTGGTTCCCTGCTGCTGGTCCAGGCGCCCCTGAGGGCACGCAGCGAAGCCCAGCGGACGCTGTCAGCCCTACAAAGCCCCGTTGCCCTCAAACTGACCATGGTGGGCGGCGCAGCCGCCCTGCTGCCCCTGTTTTGGTGGATGGATCAGCACGCCGCACTGGCGGCATCCCTATCCCCCCTGGCCGCGAGTCCCCGCTTGGTTGGCCTGCTGCTGGCCTGCCCCCTGCTGGCCTTGATCCTGTGGCAGTGGCAACAGCTCACCCAGGCGCTCGCCCTGCTGCGCATCGGCCCGGAAGCCATGGCGGCCGTGACTCCCCTCACGGCCAGCCAGCTGGACAGCCAACGCCTCAACCTGGGCCTGCCCCTGCTGCTGCTCAGCCCCCTCGAGATCCCAGAACCTGAACCCGTCCGGCCTCAGCCTGAAGTGGAGCCCGAGCCGGAACCTGAGAACACCCCCATCACCCCGAACCAGCCCGCACAGGAGGAGGACCCGTCCTCCATGGAGGCCTTAACGCTGGACCCAACGTCGATCGGCATGGAAGCGTCAGTCGCCGACGCGGTTGCGATCCAGCCAGAGGAGACTGCCGAAGAGCCCGAGGGCGCCGAGCTGGATCAGGAGATCCCCTGAGGCCACCTCCGCACCACTGGCCGATCGCATCGCCATGGTGGCCAAACCCACGGCTCCGGAAGCAGCCAAGGCCAGCCAGAGAGCTCGACGCAGACCTCGCCAGGGCGTGCGGGCTTCCTGCAGCAGGCGCGCCTTCAGGGCGGGATCAATCGATTCACGCTTGGATCCCATCACCACACACCCATCAAGGCCGACCCCTGAATGCTAATTTCATCAGGACGCCGGTGTAGCTCAGTGGTAGAGCAACTGATTCGTAATCAGTAGGTCGTCGGTTCAAATCCGATCTCCGGCTTAAGAACACAAACACGACCCGCATTTCCCAGCACCTAAGCCTGCTGGGCTTGCGAGTTCCAAGCTCACCTGGAGCGAGCTTCCAGATGGGCAACGGCCTCAGAGAGCTGCAGCAGACGCTGTTCAGGCGGCCCAACCAGTTCAATCAATAGGGGGCCATTCTTGAGCGGAAAGATCTCGAAACACCCTTCCCGGTAAATCTGTTTAAAGAGCGTATCGACTTCGGAGCGATAGGACTGATCAACCGGGCGAATTCCATCGTTCTCCATCGCAACCGGCCACACTTCCGACTGGGGAACGAAGGCCAGAATGTCGAGATGGTCTAGCGCCTCTCTAACGGCAGGCAGCATCGAACGAACAAACGCATCATCAATATCCGTCAAGCCCTGATTAGCCGTGTACTGAGAATAGGCCAAATAATCAACCGGGGCTCGATCAAAGATGACCCGCTGATCAGACGTGGCGTAACGATGAACACGGCTGATGCTGTAATACAGCTGGATTCCGTTCTGCAATCGGGTCGAAGCTTCGCGAAAGAAAATCTCGTAGGGCCCTTGCAGACCCAGCACGCGATAGGGCTCTTCCTCGCGGATGTAGTCGTTTCGGGAAGCAACCCAATCGTTCACGACCGTGGACTTCCCCAGGGAATGGGATCCGGAAACCGCAATCCGCATGCCCTACAGCCTCAAACACGCCCAGCTTAGGGAGCGGGAAACGGCTTAGAGCGATCCCCAACCAGGCGAACGCGAACCCAACAAAAAGCCCCCTCTTGCGAGGAGGCCGTGGGGATTCCGTTTGGCTTGTTCAGCCTCAGCTGATCGCTCAGCCGATGGCCGGTGCGGTCAGAGCCACGGGGGTGGCTTCTGCAGCGGCCAGGTCCAGCGGGAAGTTGTGAGCGTTGCGCTCGTGCATCACTTCCATGCCCAGGCCTGCACGGTTCAGCACGTCCGCCCAGGTGTTCACCACGCGGCCTTGGCCGTCGAGGATCGACTGGTTGAAGTTGAAGCCGTTCAGGTTGAAGGCCATCGTGCTCACGCCCAGGGCGGTGAACCAGATGCCAACCACGGGCCAGGCAGCCAGGAAGAAGTGCAGGC
>NZ_JAGQBE010000032.1 GCF_024345475.1 Cyanobium sp. T1B-Tous | reverse complement strand
CCTCGCCGTAAATGGCCGACACATCGATGATGCCGGAGGAGTCCCAGTTGCCGTAGTCAGCTGGATTGGGATCCGTCTGGCCGTAGAGAGTGGGCACCGCGGTGCGATCGATCTCCAGCCAGCGCTCACTCAGGGCCTGCCCGGTAACGGAATCGGTGGCACTGGCGTCCACCTTCCAAACCGAGGCCTCCTCCTGGGCGAAGTAGCCCGCGGCCACGGAACGGTCTTCCTGCACGTAAATGAACCCATCTTCCGACCAGGTGAGACCATCCGGGTTGCGGATGATGGTGGCCCCAAAGGCGCCCTGCTCATCGGCATCAATTATGCCGTTTTTGGTGACACCAAAAGCAGCATCCCAGGCAGCAATCTGGCGGTCACCGTCATAAATCACGGTCAGATCTGTGCTGTTGTCACCCGCAATCAGGCCGTTGCCGTCAAAGGCACCGCTGAGATCAAGGGTGATCAGGTTGCCGAAGGTATCGGCACCACCGAATTCGCCATTACCCGTGGTGGCGAACACCACCTCCTGGCCATTCTTAGGGTTGACGTTGGCATCCTCCAGGCGACTCAGCAGTAGGGCCCCAAGCTCGATTGCCTCGCTGCGCAGCTCTGCTTCACTCAGAAGAGCAACCTCCGCGCCCGTACCCACCAGCACCCAGCTGCCGGCGGCAGCTGTACCGAGGCCCAAGGCCCTGAGATCAGCAGAGTCGGGCACCCCCGCCGTGCCAGCGGCGTCACCGATACTGCCCCCCGTGGGCACCCAGGTGTAGACGTTGCCCTGGCTGGCAGCCAAACCATTGCGCTCCAGGAACCCTGCTCCCTCCTCAGTCGACTTTTCACCCACCCAGAGATAGATGGGGGCAGTGTTGTCGTCCATCAGCAAGACACCCACCGTGTTGACACTGCCGGTGTCAACTTGAACGGCGGTTTCCCAACCGCCGCGGCCCAGGCCGGGCAGCGCCCAGATGGCATCACTCTCAGTGTCTAGGGCCCAGAACAGACCTTCGTCGCTCTCCTCACCCGTGAGATAAATGTTGTCCACAAAGCCACGGCCAGCACCGAAGCGATCGGCCTGCTCGAAGCTGGAGGAGCAGAAGCGGCTGAAGCCACCATTGATTTGGGATGCATCGGTCACCTCCGCTCCATCGACGTCATAGATCTCGCTATAAGCAATGCCACCGGAGATTATGGCCGACTGATAGCCATTGGAGGCGTCATCATCAACATCCTTGTCGATGATAAACTTGCTAATCCGGGCTCCTTTTAAAGCCACGCCATCCACAAAGTATCCATAGCCAGCCAAGGCCGGATCAGTCCTTGAAACCGTCCCAATCTCACTGTTGGCGAGCACTGTGAAGGTGCCATCGCCATTGTCGTATGCACCGAGGCCATCGAAGATGCCGGGAGCAACGTAAACGCTATCACCAGGATTGAGACCATTGGTGAATTCACCGTTGGTGAGCAGGCTGGTCACCTCCAGCTCGGGGCCACCCGCCACATCCTTGAGCATGGTGCTGGTGAAGGTGCCGGCACCGGCCACAGGAGGCGCCGCAATCAGGGCCTCGAGGTCGAACACGTTGAGGGTGTTGGACAGCTCATTGGACACGATCAGCTGGGCGCGGCCCGTGGGGCTCTGCTTGGCATCTACCACAAGCAGCCCTTCGGGTGAAATACTGCCGGCGATCACGGTGCTGGTCACAAACTGACCGGCGGTGGGATCGCTCACGTCGAACACGGCCAGCATCGAGCTGACGCCCCGCTCCAGCGAGACGATGGCGTAGCTGCGGCCATCCACCTTGGCGACCACCACGCCCTCGGGCTCCACTCCCTTGTCATCGCTTCGGCTGTCGGCGTAGTTGCTCACCAGAATTGGATTGCCATCCTTGTCAGTGGAGGGAACCCACGCGGCAAAAGCGATGGTCTGCAGGGTGTTGCCGCTGTCCCAGAGCACGGTGCCGGTGTCAGCATCGAAAATGGTGATGCTGCGGCTGCCGAAGGTGGTGATGCGATCTTCACTGCCAACAGTGGCGTCATCTGTCAGCCGCTTCACCCGGTTGGCATTGCCCGAGCCGCGCTCTTCATCGGTGTAGACGGGATCATCCTCCTCAGGATCAGCACCGATGGCGAAATACTCACGGCCATCACCCTCATTGGCGGTGATGAAGTAGTCCTTACCCTTGACGCTGTAGGCAGCGATGCCGTCGGCCATGCGCAGACCTTCATAGGCCTGGCCCAGCAGGGGCTTGAAGCCACCATCCTTGTCGCTCAGATCCACCAACTGGGTGCTGTAGTCGACCGTTTCCAGGGAGAAGATCTTCTCGATCGTGTTGGTGGCCAGATTCACCTTGGCCACGCCATTGTTCTCTTGCAACGTCACGTAGGCGTAGATGCCCTGGATCGCGACGTATTCAGGCTCGATGTCGGTGGCCTGGGTGGTACCCGTGGGGCCGGAGATGCGGAAGTCCTCCGGCAGGGCAATATCATCAAACAGGAGTTCGGTATAGGTGAAAACAGGGTTCACGCGACCCTGAATGTCGATGATGCCGATGCTGCCGGGGCGATCCAGGGTGTAACCGGCCGCAGGCTGGCCCTCATTGGCAATCACCAGCTTGGTGCCGGTTTCATTGAAGGCGATCCCATCGGGCAGATAGCCAACCTGAACATCGGCAATCTGGGTGAGCGTGCCGTCGGCGCTGACGCGATAGAAGCGCACCAGGCCCTTGCCGCCGGTGGTGTCGTAGTCGGCAGGCGACAGGGCCACAGCCAGGAGATCTCCGTAGCTGGCTACGGATGTGGAGACGTAGCCGTCGCCATAGGACTCACGGCCCACCAGCTCTGGCTGGGTGGCATCGGTGGCATCAGTCACCTGCAGGGTGCTGCCGCCGCCGCTGGAGAGCACAAACAACTTGCCGCCGATGGTGACGGTGGCGGAAATTTCGGTCTGAAACTGTTCGCCCTTGAGCAGCTCGCCCTCGGTGTCCTCGGGAGTCAGGTTGAGGCTGCCCAGCAGGGGCTGGGAGGGGGCCGGAGCCGGCTGACCAGGGAATGCATTGCTGTTAGCCAGCGCCGGAGCAGCAGGCACTGTTGCGAATGCTACTGGTGCGGCTGCAGGTGCTTGTGCTACTGCAGGTGCTGCTACTTGAACGGCACTCTCCGTTTTACGAGCAGATACCGGGACTTCGAAATTGACGCTGGATTTGGCCTTGGGGGCGGGAGCCATGGGTCAGACAAATTCGGTCTGACATCACCGTGGCCTGAGCACCAGCCCCCGCTGTTTATGGCCTGGTTAGGAATTTAGGCAACATCGGTAGTGATGTGGTGCAGGCGACAATTGCACGGCAAGCAGATCACAAACCACCCTCTAATCACAATCACCCCTTAACCTGAAGCGCCCGCTGGGCCGCCCGTCCCGCCAGCCACACGGACGCCACCGTGGCCAGCAGCCCCACGATCCGCAGGGCCCAGGTGCCCGCATCGGCCTGGCCGGAGAGCACCTCCCCGAAGCGGGCCACATCCCCGGCCAGGGCCCCCAGGCCGCAGAACAGCACCGTGCCCGGCAGGATCGCCACCAGGCCAATCGAGTAGTCGCGCCAGCTCACCTCACTCAGCCCGTAGGCGAAGTTCAGCAGGCTGAACGGAAACGCCGGTGAGAGCCGGGTGAGCAGCACCAGCTTGAGCCCCTCCCGGCTCACGGCCTGCTCCACGGCCTGCAGCTTGGGCAAGGCGCTCAGGCGACGGCGCGCCCACTCCCGCAACCAGGTGCGGCCCAGCAGAAACGCCGCCTCCGCCCCCAGGCAGGCGCCTACAAACACCACCAAGCTGCCCCACCAGGGGCCATACAGCGCCCCGGCCAGCATCGAAGCCCACACCCCCGGCAGCAGCAACGTCACCCAGAGGGCATACAGCGGCACAAAGGCCACGGCGCCTAGGGGGGACTGCAGCACCGGCAGCCAGCGCTGCCAATCCAGGCTGAGGCCACTGGGATCAAACGCCATCAGAGCGTCTGCAGGGCATCACTGCCGCAGTGGGCACAGAAGCGGTGCTCGCCCACGCGGGTGCGCCCGCACTTGCCGCACACCTGCACCTGGGGGGCCACGTTGCGGCCATCTTCGATGCCATCGCGCAGGTCGATCTCCCGCAATTTCTCCAGCAGCTCCGCCTGGCCCACCGCACCGCTGGCCACCAGCAGTTCACAGAGGGCCTCGAGCCGCATCGTGACCTGCTCCAGGCGGGTGTCGACCGACTGCAGCCGGGACTCCAGCTCCTCGGGGCTTGGGGGCGGAGTCGATCGATCCATGGGCTGACGTTAGGGCGGGCAGGCCGCCCAGGCTCAGCCCGCCAAATCGGCCAGCCGCCGGCGGGCCAGCTCCGCCTGGGCCCGGGCTTCAGCCAGGTTGGCCTGGCATTCCGCCACCACCTCCGGCGGCGCCTTGCCCGCAAAATTGGGGTTGGCGAGGCGGCCGGCCAGCCCAGCAATCTCCTTCTCCGCCTTGGCCAGGTCTTTGTCGAGGCGGCCCTTGAGGGCATCGAGATCCACCAGGCCCTCGATCGGCAGCAACACCTGCAGTTCGCCGCACACCCCCGCCAGAGCCCTCTGACCACGAGCCGCCTCGGCGGCGGCGGGATCCAGCACCACCACGCTCTCGGCCCGGGTGAGGGCGGTGATGTCGGCGGTGGCCTCCACAAGCAAGGCCGCCAGCTCGCCGCGGCCGGTGACGAACTGCACCGGCGCTGGCTGGGCCGGTTTGAGCCCGGCCACGGCCCGCAGGTTGCGCACCACCCGGATCGCCTCGATCAACTCGGCGAACTGGGCCTCCAGGCCATCGTTGAGGGCGGCCTGATTCAGGGCCGGCCAGGGCTGCAGGGCCAGGAAGGTGCCCTCGGGCTCACCCGTGAGCCCATGCCAAAGCTCCTCACTCAGGTGGGGCATCAGCGGGTGCAGCAGTACCAGCAGCTCCTGCAACACCTTGGCCAGCACCTGGCGGGCGGTGCGCTGATCGGCGAGGGCCTCGGGGCTGGGGTTCTCACCGGGATTCAGGCGCCGCTTGAGCAGCTCAATGGTCCAATCGCACACCTCGTTCCAGGCGAACTCGTAGAGCCCCTTGGCCGCTTCGCCAAGGCCGTAGCTCTCGTAGCGCTCAGCGGTTTCGCGGTTGACGCGGGCCAGCCGGGACAGGATCCAGCGATCGGCCAGCTGCAGGGGCCTGCCCTCCTGCTCAAGCAGGGTGGGATCGGGCTCGCCCAGGCTGGCAGGGGTCTCACCCCCCAGGTTCATCAGGGCGAAGCGGGTGGCGTTCCAGAGCTTGTTGGCGAAGTTGCGCGAGGCCTCCACCGTGGCGGAGGTGTCGGATTTGCGGTCGTAGTCGAGGCGAATGTCCTGGCCGGCGCCGGCCACCTCGCGCACCAGGGCGAAGCGCAGGGCATCGGCGCCATAGCGCTCAATCAGCAGCAGCGGGTCGATGCCGTTGCCCGCCGATTTGCTCATCTTGCGGTTCTGTTCATCCCGCACCAGGCCGTGGATGTACACGTCTTTGAAGGGAATCCAAGGGATTCCAGAACCTTCCCGACCACTCATTAGGGCGCCAGCCATCATCGTCATCCGGGCCACCCAGAAGAAGATGATGTCGAAGCCCGTCACCAGCACGCTGGTGGGATACCAGCGCGCCAGATCGGCCGCATCCGCATCGGGCCAGCCCAGGGTGGAGAAGGGCCATAGGCCACTGGAGAACCAGGTGTCGAGGGCATCGGGGTCCTGCTCGAGCACTAACGGCTGGGCGTGGGTGCCCGTGCCGTAGATGGATTCGGCCTTCGCCATGGCTTCTGACGCATCACGGGCCACCACGTAGGGCGTGGTGTCGGTGATGGCACCGCCGGTTTCGCTCACCACAAACCAGGCGGGGATGCGGTGGCCCCACCACAACTGGCGGGAGATGCACCAGTCGCGGATGTCGGTGAGCCAGTCGCGGTACACCTTGCTCCAGCGCTCCGGCACGAAGCGGGGGTCGGCGTTCTCGAGGGCCTCGCGACAGCGGGCCGCCAGGGGCTCGGTTTTCACAAACCACTGGGTGGAGAGCAGGGGCTCCACCGGCACCTTGCCCCGATCGGAGAAGGGCACGCTGTGGCGGTAGGGCTCCACCTTCACCAGGAAATCTTCGGCCTCCATGGCCGCCACCACGGCCTGGCGGGCCTCGAAGCGATCCAAGCCCTGGAAGCGGCCGGCGGCCTCGTTCATCGTGCCGTCCTTGGCCATCACCGTGATCAGCGGCAGGTTGTGGCGCTGGCCAATGGCGAAGTCGTTGGGGTCGTGGGCGGGGGTCACCTTCACGCAGCCCGTGCCGAACTCGGCATCCACGTGGTCGTCGGCCACGATCGGGATGGTGCGGCCCACCAGCGGCAGGCTGAGGGTCTGGCCCACCAGCTCGGCATAACGGGGGTCCTTGGGGTTCACCGCCACGGCGGTGTCGCCCAGCAGGGTTTCCGGGCGGGTGGTGGCCACTTCGAGGAAGCCGGCGCCGCTGGTTAGGGGATAGCGGAAGTGCCAGAGGTGGCCGTCCACCTCCTTCATCTCCACCTCCAGATCGCTCACGGCCGAGCCGGAGGCGGGGCACCAGTTCACCAGGTATTCACCCCGGTAGATCAGCCCCTGCTCGTGCAGGCGGTTGAAGGCCTCGATCACCGCGGCGCTGCAGCCGGCATCGAGCGTGAACCGCTCCCGCTGCCAGTCCACCGAATAGCCCAGCCGGCGCAGCTGGCCCACGATCGTGCCGCCGCTCTCGGCCTTCCAGGCCCACGCCTTCTCCAGGAAGGCTTCCCGGCCCAGATCTTCCTTGCGCTGGCCCTCAATCTTGAGCTGCTTTTCGAGGATCGTCTGCACCGCGATCGAGGCGTGGTCGGTGCCCGGCAGACAGAGCACGTTCTTGCCGCGGAGGCGCTGGAAGCGCACGATCGTGTCGATCAGGGCCGTGTTGAAGGCATGGCCCATGTGCAGACTGCCGGTCACGTTCGGCGGCGGAATCACCACGCTGAAGGGCTCGCCGGGGGCAGCGGGATCCGGGTGAAAGGCTCCGGAGGTCTCCCAGGCGTGCTGCCAACGGCTCTCAGTGCCCGCCGGGTCGTAGGTCTTGGGCAGGGCTTCGGCGGACACGGCGACAGCACGGTGTGGCCCCCATGGTCTCAAAGCGGTCGCGGCATCCAGCAGAGACGGTTGCGCCCTTCCTTCTTGGCTTGATACAGCAGGGCATCGGCAACAGCGAGCAGCTCCTTGGGCGTACTGCCCTCCTGGGGAACGGCCGTCGCCAGCCCGAGGCTGACGGTGACGATGCCCTCCGGGCCGCCTTGGGCGTGGGGCAGCCCGAGGGCACTGACGCTGCTGCGCAGCTTTTCGCCGATTGGGCCCAGGCCTTCGGCCGGCAGCCCGGGCAGCAACACCACGAATTCCTCCCCGCCGTAGCGGGCAACCAGGTCGCCACTGCGGCCCAGCGACGCCTCCAGGACAGCCGCGATCTGCTCCAGACAGTGGTCTCCGGCTGGATGGCCGTAGTGGTCGTTGTAGGCCTTGAAGTAGTCCACATCCAGCATTCCTATGGACAGGGGCATCTGATGGCGCAGGGCCCGCTGCCACTCCGTGTCGAACCGGCGCTGAAAGCTGCGGCGATTGGGGATGCCCGTGAGGCTGTCCTGATGGCTGAGCTGCTCCAGCCGCACATTGGCAGCGGTGAGCTCCTGGGTGCGCGACGCCACCATCTCCTCCAGCTCACGCGCCTGTTCCTCCAACCGGGCGCGCATCCGCCGCTGCTGCAGGTTGGTCACCAAAATCATCAGCGCCAGGAACAGCACGCCGCAGAACAGGCGAGCCATCACTGACCTGAGCACGAGATCACTGGAGGCAGGCAGAAGATCGCTGCCGACGAAGACGAACCAGGTCTGCAGCATCGCCGCCAGCAGGTTCAACCCCGTGGCCGCAACGGGCAAGAAGCGGAAGCCCGCCACCAGAAGCAGGGGAAAAAGCAGAGCCAAGGGAGTGAGGCTCAGGGCCGGCAGGAACCCTCCGTTGATCAACACGGTGCTCAGCGTGATCGCCAGCAGCAGCCCCCACCAGTCCGGCCTGCGCAGCTCGTGGCGCAGGCGCTGGAGCCCTGCGGGATCCCCGGGCCCCGGCAGGGCCGCCAGAAAGGGCGTCAGGGCCAGGATTCCCGCGAAGTGGAGCAGGAACGCCAGGGACGCGTCCAGGCCCGCGGGGTGCAGCAACCGGATGGCCCCGATCGACAGCAGCACACCCAGTGCGGAAGCGCCGTACAAGCCAACGAAGTCATGCAGGCTGTCCAGGGGATCGCGACTGCGCATCAGCCGGGGCACCAGCAGCAGCACGACCACGGGCTCCAGACAGGTCGCCAGCCCCACAGCGATGGCGTGCCACAGGCCCCCCCCACTGGAAAGGAACGCCACGAGGCTGGCCCCCAACCAAAGCCCGGGCAGAACGATGGGACCGCTCCGCAGCGCGAGGGCCACCATCAGACCGGAGGGGAACCAGATGCCTGGAATCAGGGCATCGCCCTGGGCCAGATGAAGCGACAGGCCGGCCAGAACGCCATAGGCTCCGAAGGCGGCCAGGTTGAGCGAAAGGAAGCGCTGGGGACGGTTCAGGGGCCTGGGGCTGCTAGCAAGCAGGACAAGGGGGATCGGTGGCTTTTCCCTGCTTAGGGCAGGACCAGCGCAAAAACCGGGGAGGAAAGACGAAGAGTGAGCAAATCAAGGTTCACCGCTTCCCGCAGCGGGATGATGGGCCAGCTCGTGCCACCCATGGCCCCGCCCCCTGCCGCTCAAAAAGCGCAACGCCGGCGCAACCGGCTGCTCAGCCTGCTGGGCGGCCTGGCCCTGGTCGCCCCCCTCGGGGGTTGCAGCGCTGGCCGGGAGTGGCCCAACGTGGTGTACGTGGCGATCGGAGCCAACAAAGACGAGATCATCGACGCGGAACTGAAGCAGGAATCTCGGGATCGCCTGGAGGAGGCGATAGCGCGATTCCGCCAGATCCACCCCGACACCCACTTTCAGTTCAGCATCTACCGCGAAGACCAGATGGTGGAGGTGATGCGCCGGCGCAGCAGGAGTGGCCTCGCCCCGGATCTGCTGCTGGTGAATGGCGACACGGCCCTGCGCTTGCGACAGGCCGGCCTGGTGGATCCCTTCCCCATCCGCAAGGACCAGCTGGCCATCTTCAACGAGACGGAACTGCGGCGGTTGCGCAGCCCGGATGGGCAACTGGCAGGCCTGCCGGTGCTGGTGCAAACCGAGTTGAGCTGCTTCAACCGCCAGCGCCTTCCCGAACCCCCCGCCACCCTGCAGGAGCTGCTTGAAGCCAGCGCCAACGGTCACCCCATCGGCCTGTCGATGGACTTCTATTACCTGTTCTGGATCGTGGGCAGCACCGGAGCCCTGCCCGCCATGGACCGGACCGTGCTGGGGCAACCGCCCAACCCGGCCGAACGCCAGGCCCTGACGGGCTGGCTGGCCTGGATGCAGAACGCCAGCAACCAGCAGCGGGTCACCTTCTTCCCCGACCAGCCCACCGCCGAAGCCGAATTCAAGGCCGGACGCCTCGACTGGATCCCCTGTCGCAGCACCGTGCTGCCCCAGCTGCGCCGGGTGATGGGCAGCGCCCTCGGAGTGGCCCCCCTGCCGAATGGGGAGGGGCACCGGGCCAGTCCGATCAACCGGCTGCGGGTGCTGGCCCTGGGCCGCAGCTCCAGCGCAGAGGGACGTCGCCGCGCCCTGGCTTTCAGCTTCTACGCCGTCAACCCGCTGACCCAGCGCACCCTCACCCTGGGATCCCAGACGGTGCTGCCCGCCAACCGCTTCGTCACCGTGCCGGTGCAGAGCTCCCAGGTGCTGGCCGCCATGGTGACTGCCGCCAACCAAGGCTTGCAGGCCAACAACCTGGTGACCCTCGTGCACAACAATGACCCCCGCATTCCCCGCTTGCAGACCCTGCTGACCGAGTTGGTGTTCGGGGAGCGCAGCCCCGAGGGCGCCACCACCGAGCTGATCCAGATCCTGCAGGCCCGCCCATGAACGAGCTGCTGCTGGAGATCTTCGGCTGGCTGGGCTACCTGGAACGGCCCACGGTGCTGCTGCAGCTGGTCCTGGTGATCTCGGTGGTGCTGCTCACCCGAGAGGCCCGGCGCCGGCGATGGCTACCGGCGCTGCCGGTGCTCGCCTATCCGCCCCTGGGGCTCTTGGCCCTGGCCCTGGGCTGCGGCGCCTTGGCCGGCCTGGGCCTGCCCCAGGGGCTGGCGAGCCTGCTGGGGCTGCAATGGCTGGGCTGGTACGGCATCAGCCTGCTGCACCAGCCCCTCGCCCGCTGGCTGCCACCGCAGCGGCTGCATCAGCTCGAATCCCGGCTGCTGCGGCCGGCCTACCTGGTGGGCGCGGCCCTGCTACTGATCCGGGAGGTCGACAACTTCAACGACCTCGCCGTCATCCCGCTGGGCGAGCTGCTGGGCGTGTCGGTGAGCTTCGGCAAGCTGTTCAACGCCCTGGTGGTGATCTATCTGGTGCTGGTGGGCTGCGGCCCGCCGGCGGCCGGTGTGGCCTGGCTGGCGCAGCGCGCCCTGGGGCTGAGCGACGGCAGTCGCAAGGCCATGGAGCTGATGCTCCGCTACCTGGTGGTGAGCCTGGGGCTGGTGGGTGTCGCCATGCACCTAGGCATCAACAGCACCGCGCTGATCGCCGTGGCCGGAGGCCTGTCGGTGGGCCTGGGCTTCGGCATCAAGGAGGTGTTCTCCAACTTCATCAGTGGCATCTGGCTGCTGTTTGAGGGCTCCGTGCGCCCAGGGGAAGTGCTGATGCTCGATGGCGATCCCTGTGAGGTGCGCCGGCTCGGCCTGCGGGCCACCCTGCTCTGGCGCAACCGGGACAACGCCGAACTGCTGATCCCCAACCAGACCTTCTTCACTTCAGCAGCGACGAGTTACACCGCCAGCGACCGCATGCGCCGCAGCGAGGTGAGTGTGGGAGCGGCCTACCACCACGACCCGGCCGCCGTGATCGCCCTGCTGGAAGCCGCCGCCCTGGAGGTGCCACGGGTGCTGGAGAGTCCAGCCCCCAAGGCCCTGTTGCTCGACTATGGCGATTTCGCCATCCACTACTCCCTGCGCTTCTGGATCGCCAATCCGATGGACAACGTCGGGATCTGCAGCGACGTGAACCAGGCGATCTGGGTGGCCTTCCGGCGGGAGGGCATCGAGATTCCCTTCCCCCAGCAAGTGCAATATCCGATGGCGTGGCCCCCCGAAGAGCACCAGAGCACCCAGGCCCATCGGTGAAAGAAACTCCAACCAGTCTTTTATCAGGATCGCTAAATCGCCAGACGTTCGACGGCTTTTTCTAACAACTCAATCGAGACATCCTCAGCAGAGTCGATATCGGAGAGGCCAAATGGATTGTCAATATCGTCGATCAAACGCAGCAGCAAGATCACAATAAAGGAAATCACCGCCAGAAAAAAGACGGATTCAGCGAGATTCTCCGCCCGAGCCATCACCAAGCCGGCAAAGAGCAGCACCGCGGCAATATCAGCCATCCAGTACACCAGCGGTACAAATGTAGTGTCGCGAATGGTCTGCACCCGGTTCACCTTTTGCAAAATGGTGGCCATGTCCTGCATCAGTCGCCCCCGCAGGGTGGAGGCATCACCCTTGAACTGCACAGCGGCAAGCACCACCTCCCGATGCACCTGCCCATGGCAGAGCAGGATCTGATCGGTACTGATCCTCTCCTTCAACCAATCCAACAGAGAACTCCCCAACCCCGCCACGGCATTGAGCGCTGCCCCAACGCGTGCCTCAGGGTGATAGGCCTGAATGGCCTGGATCTCAAGCGTGAGGGACTGGAGCGCCGTGGCCAATTCACCGGGAATCTTCTCGCTCTCCTTGAAATCCGTGAGCACGCCGCTCAACAGAAAACCCAGCAGAAAAACGGTCGAGGCGACCATCGCCGAAAACAGCTGGTTGACGCTGATCCGCTCCAGACCCAGAACATGTACAGCCACTTTGATGCCGCAGAGCACCAGCACCTGGAGAAACACACCACGGATTTTTCTCAGACGACGACGCCGCGCGGATGACCGCAAGCCGGCTTTCGGAGGAACAGTGTTCAAAAAATGGCCAGATACCCACTCCATTCTGGCGATCGGAGCAGACCGAAGCAGGTGTTCTAGAACACAAGCGGGACGCTGACAGCGGCCAGGAGATCTAGGGTTGTTTGTTAGTCATTTTTCCCCATGGTTGAGGCTTTTCTGGCAGCAGTGCGCTCCAACGAAGACCTGCAACGCCAGCTGCGCGGGGCCACCACGGCGGCTGACCTGGCCGCTGTGGCCGCCGAGGCAGGTCTGACCATCGAACCCGCCGCCCTGGTGAAGGCCTTCGCCCAGTTGCTGCTCGAGAGCGACGACGCCATGGCCGTGCGCAACTTCGACAACCTCGGTTGGGACATGGGCGAGCTGCTGTGGGCCGCCAAAACCTGGGAACGCCCCGATCAGGCCTGAGCCAGACGGCGCAGATAGCCCTCACGGCTGCCGGCGTTGATCCACCCGGTGGCAATGGTTTTGGTGAGGGTTGGGTTCACCCGGCCGCGGTGAATGTGGGAAGGGCCCGCCGGAAAGATCACGAGCTTGCCGTGCTCCGCCTCCTCGTGGTGCCCCTGCCAATGAAATTCGGTGCCGCCCTCCGGCAGGTCGTTGCAGTAGAGGATCCAGGCCAACACACGGTGCACCGGCTCGGTGGCCTCGTCGCTGATCGTCCAGTCGCAGTGCCAGCGCTTGAAGCCCTCTCCGGGCGCGTAGCGCTGCAGGTTGAAGATCGGATTCACGAACAGCTGCTGCTCCGGGCAGCAGTCGCGAAACAGCGGCCGTTCCTGCAGGTAGCGCTCCAGCCCCGCCGAAACCCCCCGCAGAATCACCTCCGCCAGGGCGAAGGCCTCCGGATCGGAGCGATCGATCGCCACCAGGCTGATGTCGGTGGAGATCTTGGCCGGCTCTGCACCTGCCCCGGCCGAGCCCTCAGGACCGAACGCCACCCCGGGGCGCTGCAGATCGACACGCCGCTCAAAGAAGGCCATCACCCCATCGGCGAGGGCGGCGTAGCCGGCATTGCGGTAGCGGGCGATCAGATCCATCACGGACGCTCCTGCGAGGGGTCGAGCCAGGGAATGGCCACCACCGCATCCAACTCCTGCCAGCACTCCGGCGGGGCCACCCGCTGGGGCCCCAGGCCCACCCGCTCGAGGGCCTCGGCCACCCGCGCGGCATCCAGGGGGCCAGACGGGCCCAAGGGCATCACCAGCACCTGCTGCTCGGCGGGGTCGGCCATCACCTGAAGCTCCAGATCCTCCAGCTCCCGCTCAAAGAACAGGCGCCGCATCCGGGCGCTGAGCACCGGGCCCAGGGCCGCCGCAAAGGCCTCCAGCCCGTCCCGATCGCCACTACAGCCGCAGTTGAGCGACAGCCAGATCATCAGCTTGGCCCAGCTTTCGGTGCTCCAGAGCGGCTGGAAGCTCTCGCGGTGCTGGCGCACCAGCTCGCCGATGGCGAAATCGAACAGGGTTGCCTGCAGGTTGGTGGCCTTCATGCCTGCCATCCTGCTCAGCGACGGGCAGACTGCAAAGGCATGTGCCTGCAGCATCCATGGCCCTCGACTTCAACGACCCCGATCTGGAGTTCGGCGATCTCGTGTACGCCTACCAGAGCTGGGTGATGGCGGTGATCAACGACGAGAAGCTGGGCGGCGACGACAAGCTGCTCACCGAGGAGATCGCCGACGACGCCCTCAACGCCATGCGCTTCCTGCCTGGCGAAGTGACCAGCGCCATCGAAACCAGCCTCGCCCGCGTCTACGACGTGGATGCCGACGAGCTGGCCAACCTGCTCTTCCCCGAAGGCTGACGCCCACGACTGGCCCAGACCCCTGCTCGCCCTCGGAGCAGCCGGCGTGCTGATTTGCAGCGCCACCCCACCGGGATGGCGCCACCGGCCCGCGTGGGTCAGGATTTCATGACCGTGTTCGCTGAACAGCACGAGAAAACAACGGACTGGGAGTAGAGGGCCGGCAATGACAGATCAATCCACATGCATGATCTCGATACGCTGATGGCCAAGGGCGGCGAAAAGCTGCATTTGATTCACAATATTGAGTTCAACAGCGGCCAAACACTTGCGCCGGCACACATCAATTACGTCACGCTGGGCACACCTCAGCATGACTCAGATGGACAGATCATCAATGCGGTCTTGCTCGTTCATGGAACCGCAAGCAGCTGGCGAATGTATGCCGAGAGCTGGTGGAGCAGCCAGATGTATGGCCCTGGACAACCGCTCGATCTCAGCTGCACGTTTGTCATTCTTTCAGACAATCTTGGAGCGGGGAGCTCCAGCAAGCCCAGCGATGGCCTGCGCATGGAATTCCCCTCCTATCAACACAGCGATGTTGTGCGCGCCCAGCACGACCTGGTCACCAACCAACTCGGCATCAAACAATTACGGGCCGTGATCGGCAGTTCCTATGGGGGCAGGCTCGCCTGGCAATGGGCCGTTCAATATCCCCATGCGGTGAAGGGCATCATTCCGATGATTGCCTCCCCCTTTGCCCTGGCTGGCCGTCGTGGCATGCAAGATTATCTCGGGATTGAACCCCTGCTGATTGATCCAACCTGGGATGGCGGCAATTACAACGAAACCCCGCAAAACTTCCCCTTGGCGATCATGGCCTATTGGATCTTCATGTCTGGGGTGAGCCATCTATGGAATGCAGCTCCCACGCGGGAGCGATCCCTACGGCACCTACCCAGACTGGCGGAAAAGATCGCCGCAAACCTGGATGCCAATGACTGGATCTACCAACTGCGTGCCAATGACACATTCAACGTTTCCCCGAGGCTTGAGGAGATTCAGGCCCAAGTGCTGGCCATCGCCGTGGATGGGGATGAAATGGTACCGGTTGAGCTCGGACAACTGGACGAAGCCAAGCGAAGACTCGGTGACAAAATGGATATTGTTCTGGCCAGAGATTCAGGGAGGGGCCATGCCGCTTTGCAGCATGAACTTGGAGCTTGTGCACCGAAAATCAGCCAATTCCTCAAATCCCTTGACTGACAACCTGGGGCCTACACGTTCAACGGAATGCCGCACAGCAGGAGTCCAATGCGCGATGCCGGGTTCGAACCAGCGACATCCTGCTTGTAAGGCAGGCGCTCTACCGCTGAGCTAATCGCGCGTGAGGCGCAACTTACACCACATCTCTATGGCCCGTCGCCAGCCCAGCCCAGCCTCCCTGCCGCAGACGCTGCGCTGGCAGCTGGAGGCCAGCGCCGTCCGCGTGCTCCTGGCCCTGCTGCGGGGTCGCAGCCATCGCACCATGGTTCACGGCATCCGCCTGGCCCACCAACTCGCCAGGCCCTGGCTGCAACAACGCCACGCCACGGCAGTCGCCAACCTGCAGCGGGTTTACGGCACAGAGCTCTCCCCAGCGCAACGCCAGACCCTGGCCGAGCGCTCGATCGACAGCTTTTTTCTCTCCTGCCTCGAATCGATCATTCAGCCAGTCGACAGCGCCCTGGTGCGCGCCGAAGGGGAGGGGCTGGACGACCTGCTGGCCCTGCATCGCCAGGGCCAGGGGGTGATCGTCGGCTCCCTGCATCTGGGCTGCTGGGATCTGGCCCTGCGTTGGCTCAGCGAACAGATCGACACCCTCTCGGTGGTCTTCCGGCCGGCCCACAACCCCATCAGCGATCGCCTGCTCAACCGTGCCCGCAGCGCCAACAGCCACTGCGGCTGGATCTCCCAGTTCGATGCGAAAGCGATGTTTCGCTGTCTGCGGGGGGGCGGCAGCCTGGTGATGATGACCGACCTCTACAGCGGCGACAGTGACCTGCAGGTCGATTTCCTGGGCCTCTCCACCCGCTTCGCCAAGGGGCCTGCCGCCCTGTCCCAGAAATCGGGCTGCCCCCTGTTTCCGGTGGCCCATGTGCGCGAGGCAGACGGCCGCTTTCGCCTGATCTGCGGTCCAGCGCTCTGGCCTGGCGAGGGCGATGAGGCTCTGGCGGCCCAGATGGCGGCCCTGGCCCGTTGGCACGAAACCTGGATTCAGGCCTACCCCGAGCAGTACTACTGGATCAACCGGCGCTGGCGGCCCGGCGATGGCAGCGGCCAGCGGTTGCGCGCCATGGACCCACCCGCCCCTCGGGGGCACTGAACCGTGGCCAGCGGCCGCAGCCACGACCGGGCCACCTGGGCCCTGAGCCTGCCCTTCGGCCTGCTGTGGTGGCCGCTGCTGGGCCTGGCGGGGGTGGCCTGTGCCGGCCTGGCCTTCCTGCTGGGGGGCCTGCTGCTCTCCCCCGACCTCGACACCCGCTCCAACCCCACGCGCCGCTGGGGGCCCCTGCGGCTGCTGTGGTGGCCCTACCGCCGCCTGCTGCGCCACCGCTCGGTGATCAGTCACAGCCCCGTGGTGGGCAGCTGCGGGCGACTGCTCTATCTGGGGGCCCTGCTGATCGGCCTCAGCTGGCTGGGCCAACCCCTCGGCACCCCCGCGCCAGCCGCCCTGGTGCAGGGAGCCCAGCAGCTCTGGCAGGGGCACCAGCCCCTGGTGATCGCGGCGCTGGTGGGCCTGGAGGCCAGCACCTGGCTGCATCTGGTGCAGGACGGTGATCCGATGCCCAAAACCCCGCGGCTGCTGCGGCGTTGGCGCCGGCGGCGCCGGTGAGAGGGTGGCCCAACCGCGCACCGCCAACCGTCACCGCCATGGGCTCCCCCTCCAGCACCCCCACCCTTGCGGCCCTCGCCGAGCTGATCGCCGTGGTGGCCCGGCTGCGGGATCCCGAGGGAGGCTGCCCCTGGGACCGGGAGCAAACCCACGCCTCCCTGGTGCCCTACGTGCTGGAGGAGGCCCACGAGGTGGCCGATGCCATCCGCCACGGCGACGACCAGCACCTGGCCGAGGAACTGGGCGACTTGCTGATGCAGGTGGTGCTGCACGCCCAGATCGCCAGCGAGGAGGGTCGCTTTGATCTGGCCGCGATCGCTGCGGGCCTCAGCGCCAAGCTGGTGCGCCGCCACCCCCACGTGTTCGCCGAGGCGGAAGCCGCCGACAGCGCGGCGGTGAAGCAGCTCTGGGAAGCGATCAAGACGGAGGAACAGATCCAACGCCAGGCCGCCAACACCACCGAAGCCCAAACCAGCGCCAGCCCCCTCAGCGATCGCCTGGCGGGCAAGGTGCGGGGCCAACCCGCCCTGGCCGGCGCCATGACGATCTCGAAGAAGGCCGCCGCGGCCGGCTTCGAATGGGACGGCATCGACGGCGTGTGGGAGAAGGTGCACGAGGAGCTCGATGAGCTCAAGGAAGCGGTGGACGAAGCCAGGGCCAGCGGCGATCGGGCCCACGCCCAGGAGGAGCTGGGCGATCTGCTGTTCACCCTGGTGAACGTGGCCCGCTGGTGCGGCATCGACCCCGAGGCGGGCCTAGCCGGCACCAACCGCCGCTTCCTCGATCGCTTCTCCCGCGTCGAAGCGGCCCTAGGCGGCGACTTGGGCGGCCGCTCGATCCAGGAACTGGAAGGCCTCTGGCAGCAGGCCAAGGCCCAGATCAGGGCCGAAAACGGATCGCCAGCCAGCCCCTGAACCCCTGGCGGCCCCACCCTCACAAGTTCTGTACAGCCTGTACAGATTCAGGGACACCACCCGGCACACGACTCCAGGCCAGACCGCGCTGGGGGCCTCAATCCTCCGGCAACTGGGGGCGGGCCTGCCGCTGGCCCTTGATGGCCCCGCGCTGTTTCTTGGCCGCCAGGCGCCGCTCCTGGGAGCCCCGGGTGGGTTTGGTGGGCCGGCGCGGCGGGGGCGGGGGCTTGATCGCCTCCTGCAGCAGCGCCACCAGCCGCCGTTGCGCCGCCACCCGGTTCTGCCACTGGGAGCGGTGCTCACTGGCGGCGATCACGATCGCCCCATCCACCAGGGTTCCCTCCAGCCGCCGCAGGGCCCGGGCCTGCAGCAGGGGCGGCAAGGCCTGGGACGCCGCCAGATCGAACACCAGCTCCACCCGCGAATCGGTGGTGTTCACGTTCTGGCCGCCGGGCCCGGAGGAGCGCGAAAAGCGCCAGGCCAGGGCGGCCGCCGGAATCAGCACCGCCGGGGTCACCTGCAGGTCGTCGCTGGGGCGCGCTGGGGCCATGCCCCGAGCCTGTCATGGGCAGCACACAGGCGATGCGCAAGTCTGGGAAGAGCAACCCCCAGGCCTGTGAGCACCCCGCCCGCCCCCAACTGGATCGACGAGATCTTCGACGGCGTGCGCTACGGCCTCGAGGGCACGGTGATCGCCGAGCAGGATTCGCCCTTTCAGCGCGTCACGATCATCGACAGCACGCGCTACGGCAAGGGCCTGCTGCTCGATGGCTGCTGGATGACGGCCGAGCGCCAGGAGCGGCACTACCACGAGGCGATCGTGCATCCGGCCCTCTGCAGCGCCGCCAGCATCGAGCGGGTGCTGGTGATCGGCGGTGGCGATGGCGGCACCGCCCGCGAATGCCTGCGCCACGCCGGCGTGCGGCACCTCGACCTGGTCGAGATCGATGGCCTGGTGGTGGAGTGGAGCCAGCAGCACCTGCCCTCCATCGGTGGGGGTTGCTGGAGCGACCCCCGCTTCCACCTCACCGTGGGCGATGGCATCGCCTGGGCCGCCAACGCCCCGGATGCCAGCTACGACGTGGTGATCGTGGATGGCTCCGATCCGGCCGGCCCCGCCGAAGGCCTGTTCAACCGGGCCTTCTTCGAGCAGTGCCGGCGCATCCTCAAGCCGGGCGGTGTGTTTGCCACCCAGAGCGAATCGCCCGAGGCCTTCCGCCAGGTGCACCTCGACACGGTGAAACTGATCCGCGAGGTGTTCGGCCATGCCGACCCGATGTACGGCTGGGTGCCCATGTATCCGAGCGGCTGGTGGAGCTGGACGTTCGCCGCCAGCGACGGCCGTCGCTATCTGCAGCCGGATCCCTCCCGTGCCGCGGCCGTGGTCGCTGGCTCGGAGATCTGGAGTCCCCGCTGGCAGCGCGGCGCCTTCGACGCCATCCCCGCCGCCATCGAGCGCGCCCTCAACGCATGACCAACCTCTTCGACAGCGATTTATTTGACACCGACGGCGCCATCTACATGGGCAGCCAGCGCGATCCGGCCGGCTGCCGCGTCGGCCTGTTCGGCGTGCCCTACGACGGCACCACCTCCTTCCGCCCCGGCACCCGCTTCGGCCCCGCCGCCATCCGCGAGGTGAGCCCGGGCCTGGAGAGCTACGACCCCCAGCTCGATCGCGACCTCGAGGAGCTGGCCATCGCCGATCTGGGCGCCGTGGACATCCCCTTCGGCGCCCCCGAGCCCGTGGTGGCCGCGGTGAAAGCCGCCACCGAGGCGGTGCTGGCCCTGGGGCTGAAACCGCTGATGCTCGGCGGCGAGCACTCGATCAGCTCCGGCGCCGTGGCGGCGGTGGCGGCCCAGCACCCCGATCTGGTGCTGGTGCAGCTCGATGCCCACGCCGACCTGCGCCACACCTGGCTCGGCGCCCACCACAGCCATGCCTGCGCCATGCGCCGCTGCCTGGAGGTGCTGCCCAGCCAGCAGCTGCTGCAGATCGCCATCCGCAGCGGCACCCGCGAGGAGTTCGCCGAACTGCGCCAGAGCGGCCGACTGGTGGCGATCGAGCGCATGGCCGAGGCGCTGCAGCCCCTGCGCGGCAAGCCCCTCTATCTCACCGTGGATCTGGATTGGTTTGATCCGGCCGTCATGGCGGGCACCGGCACCCCCGAGCCGGGTGGCTTCCTCTGGCGGGATTTCGCCGCCCTGGTGGAGGAGCTGCGCCACCACAGCCTGGTGGCCGCCGACGTGGTGGAGCTGGCGCCGATGCTCGATCCCACGGGCGTGAGCAGCGTGCTGGCCGCCAAGGTGGTGCGCAGCCTGTTATTCCTGCTGGATCGCTGAGGCGAAACGACCTTCAGTAGCAGCAGGTGCCGCTGGTGCGCTGTTCCCGCAGGCGCTCGTGCTGCTGGCTGATCAGCTGCACCGCCAGGGTGGGGTGGTTGTGCAGCAGGTTGAGGAACCGCAGCCGGTCGAGGCGCAGGATTTCCACAGGTGTGCGGGCAAACGCGTCATTGCGGTAGATGCCATCCCGCCAGACGATGTCCTGGTAGCTGAACAGCTCACCAGGGCGGTAGCAGAGCTTTTCGCCGCCTTCCCCGATCACTTCGACGATGCCGCGCCGCACGCCATAGATGGAATCGGCCCGGGAGCCCCGAGAAAACACCTTGGCACCGGTCGGCAAGGTGAGGACCTCACAGTCCACCTGGGCCGCCATCAACTCGGTTGTGGTGTATGTCGCTGGAGTTGCAACCAATTCAGAACCCCCACCACCAGAGGTCCTTAATACTGCCCCCCTGCCCCCGGTGCCTAGTGACGGGGTACACAGGGAACCATTCGGGGCAAAACTTTAGATTTGCTTCAGCTTTCCGTCAGGGCCGATTCGAGGCTCAGCTGGTGGTTGGGCTCGGTGGCCGTTCCTGCGCCGGAGGACGGCGCCGCCATCACCGGCAACCGTGGCGGCCGGGCCGTCCAGTGGTGACACCACAGTTCAGCGGCCAGGTCGGGATGGATCGGCAGCTGGCGCAGCTGGCACCAGCCGAATTCCGCCCCACTGGGGGGAGCGCAATGGCGGCAGCTGCGGCAGCAGGGGCGCTGACCCATCCAGGCGTGAGGTTTGGGTCTCTCAACGTATGCACGGCTACGGAATCCGGGTAGGCGGACAACCGAATCTTCCGAGTTCCTTCTGGATTGCCGCAGGGTCTGCATAGGATCCGGCCATGGCCCTCCAGCGCACCCCTCTCTTTGATGCCGCCAAGGCCGCCGGCGGCCGCATGGTGCCTTTCGCCGGCTGGGAGATGGCCGTGCAGTTTGCCGGGTTGGTGGCCGAGCACCACGCCGTGCGCCAGGGCTGCGGGATGTTCGACATCTCCCACATGGGGGTGCTCACCCTGCGGGGGGCGGGAGCCAAGGATGCCCTCCAGGGCTTGGTGCCCACCGACCTGTTCCGCATCGGCCCCGGCGAGGCCTGTTACACGGTGCTGCTCAACGACGCCGGCGGCATCCGCGACGACGTGATCGTCTACGACCGGGGGCAGGTGGCCAGTGGCGATGGCAGCAGCGATGGCAGCACCGACGAGCTGCTGCTGGTGATCAACGCCGCCTGTGCCGAGGCCGACACGGCCTGGATCCGCAGCCAGCTGGAGCCCCAGGGCATCACGGTGGCCAACCGCAAGGGCGATGGCGTGCTGCTGGCCCTGCAGGGCCCCGGGGCCCAGGCCCGCCTGGAGGCCCTGAGCGGGGCCAACCTGGCCGGCCTGCCCCGCTTCGGCCACCGGGAACTCAACCTGGCTGGGGCCCCAGCTTTCGTGGGCCGCACCGGCTACACCGGCGAAGACGGCTTTGAGCTGCTGCTGCCCCGCGATGCGGGCCTGGCCCTCTGGACCCAGCTCCTGGCCGAGGGGGTGACGCCCTGCGGCCTCGGCGCCCGCGACACCCTGCGCCTGGAGGCGGCCATGCACCTCTATGGCTCCGACATGGATGCCGCCACCACGCCCCTGGAGGCGGGACTGGGCTGGCTGGTGCACCTGGAGATGCCGAAACCCTTCATCGGCCGGGCGGTGCTGGAGCGCCAGACCGCCGAGGGGGTGCAGCGGCGCCTGGTGGGCCTGACCCTGCAGGGGCGTGCCATCGCCCGCCATGGCTACCCGGTGCTCCAGAACGGCGAGCGGGTTGGCGAGATCACCAGCGGCACCTGGTCACCCACCCTCGGCCAAGCCATTGCCCTGGCCTACGTGCCGGTGGCGGCCGCCAAGCTGGGCACCGAACTGGCCGTGGAGATCCGCGGCAAGGCCGAGCCCGCGGTGGTGGTGAAGCGTCCGTTTTATCGGCGCTGACAGCACCACCAATCAACCCACCGGGTGGGACAATCGCCCATTGCTCTCCCCACCTCCTCAGCATGCGCAGCCACGGATGCGGCGACCTGCGCCAAGGCGCCAGCGGCCAGGCCGTTCAGCTCTGCGGCTGGGTGGACCGCAGCCGGGACCATGGCGGCGTGATCTTCATCGACCTGCGCGACCGCAGCGGCACCGTGCAGATCACCGTGGACCCCGACAACGGCGCCGCCATGTTCGCCGTGGCGGAGCACCTGCGTAACGAGACGGTGGTGCAGGTGGAGGGCACGGTGCGGGAGCGCCCCGCCGACGCCATCAACGACAAGCTGGCCACCGGCCGCATCGAGGTGCTGGCCAGCGCCATCACCGTGCTGAATGCCGTGAAGGGCAACCTGCCCTTCCCCGTGTCGGTGCACGACGAGGAGAACACCCGCGAGGAGCTGCGGCTGCGCCACCGCTATTTGGACCTGCGCCGCGAGCGCATGAACGGCAACCTGCGCCTGCGGGCCCGCACGATCCAGGCCGCCCGCCGCTTCCTCGAAGACCAGGGCTTCATCGAGGTGGAAACCCCGGTGCTCACCCGCTCCACCCCCGAAGGCGCCCGCGACTACCTGGTGCCCTCCCGGGTGTGCGGCGGCGAGTGGTTTGCCCTGCCCCAGTCGCCCCAGCTGTTCAAGCAGCTGCTGATGGTGGGCGGCATCGAGCGCTACTACCAGGTGGCCCGCTGCTTCCGCGACGAGGACCTGCGGGCCGATCGCCAGCCGGAATTCACCCAGCTGGACATCGAGATGAGCTTCATGGGCCAGGAGGACATCCTGGAGCTGAACGAAGCCCTGATCGCCAGCATCTGGCAGGCCGTGAAAGGCGTGGAGCTGCCCCGCCCCTTCCCGCGCCTCACCTGGCATGAGGCCATGGCGCGCTACGGCACCGACCGGCCCGACACCCGCTACGGCCTGGAGCTCACCGATGTGTCCGACCTGGTGGCCGGCATGGGCTTCAAGGTGTTCTCCGGCGCCGTGGCCGCCGGCGGCTCGGTGAAATGCATCGCGGTGCCCGGCGGCAACGACGCCCTCAGCAACGTGCGCATCAAGCCCGGCGGCGATGTGTTCAGTGAGGCCCAGGCCGCCGGCGCTGGCGGCCTGGCCTTCATCCGGGTGCGCGAGGGCGGCGAGATCGACACGATCGGCGCCATCAAGGACAACCTCTCCGAAGCCACGAAGGCCGAGCTGCTGGAGCGCACCGGGGCCGAGCCCGGCACCCTGATCCTGTTCGGCGCCGGCGACACCGCCACGGTGAACAAGGCCCTTGATCGGGTGCGCCAGTTCCTGGCCCGCGAGCTGGGCCTGGTACAGCCCGACCGCGACAACGACAGCTGGAACTTCCTCTGGGTGGTGGATTTCCCGATGTTCGAGTTCAACGCCGGCGAAAACCGCCTCGAGGCGCTGCACCACCCCTTCTGCGCCCCCAACGCCGCGGATCTGGGCGACGATCCGGCCGCCTGGGCCACCACCCTGCCCACGGCCCGCGCCCAGGCCTACGACCTGGTGCTCAACGGCCTGGAGCTGGGCGGCGGCTCCCTGCGCATCCACGATTCGGCCCTGCAGCGCCAGGTGCTGCAGACCATCGGCCTGCCCCTGGAAGAGGCCAACCAGCAGTTCGGCTTCCTGATGGACGCCCTCGACATGGGCGCGCCGCCCCACGGCGGCCTGGCCTTCGGCGTGGACCGGATCGTGATGCTGCTGGCTGGCGAGGAGTCGATCCGCGACACGATCGCCTTCCCCAAAACCCAGCAGGCCCGCTGCCTGATGACCCAGGCGCCCGCCGGTGTGGCCGACAAACAGCTCGAGGAGCTGCACGTGGCCAGCACCTGGGTGGAGGAGGAGGCCGGCTGAAAACCAAAACAGACCAGACCGTGAAAACCAAAACAAATCGGGGCAATCGGCGTCGCCCGGGCTGACGGTGGCAAGCGTGAGAACGCCCTTGCCCGTTTGGGTTGCCCAACTCCCCCGCCATCACCGACCTGGTGCGGCTCTACCTCCAGGACATCGGCCGGGTTGACCTGCTGACCCAGGAGGAAGAACTCACCCTGGCCCGCCTGGTGCAGCAGCGCGAACAGCTGCTCCAGCAGGGGGAGGACGGCCCGCTGGATGGGGCCGAACGGCGCCGGGCCCTGCACCGCGGCAAGCGGGCCAAGGAGCGGATGATCCAGGCCAACCTGCGGCTGGTGGTGGCCGTGGCCAAGAAATACCAGCGCCGGGGCCTGGAGCTGCTCGATCTCGTGCAGGAAGGCACCCTCGGCCTGGAACGGGCCGTGGAGCGCTTCGACCCCACCCGGGGCTTCCGCTTCAGCACCTACGCCTACTGGTGGATCCGCCAGGGGATCACCCGCGCCATCGCCAGCCAGAGCCGCACCATCCGGCTGCCGGTGCACATCACCGAAAAGCTCAACCGGATCAAGCGGGCCCAGCGGGAGCTCACCGCCCGCCACGGCCGCACGCCCAGCGTGGCGGAAATCGCCCGGGAGCTGGAGCTCAGCGAAGCCACGGTGCGGCAGACCCTGCTGCAGGTGCCCCGGCCCGTCTCCCTGGAAGGCCGCGTCGGCAAGGACCAGGACACCGAGCTGGGCGATCTGGTGGAGGACAGCCACGACACGCCCGAGCAGGAACTCGCCCGCGAGCAGCTCCACGACGACCTCGAAGCCCTGCTGCAGGACCTCAACAGCCGCGAGGCCCTGGTGATCCGCCAGCGGTTCGGCCTGGAGGACGACACCCCCCGCACCCTCACCGAGATCGGCGAGGCCCTGCACCTGTCCCGGGAGCGGGTGCGCCAGATCGAATCGCGCGCCCTGCTGAAGCTGCGCCAGCCCCAGAACCGCTGCCGGGTGAAGGATTACCTGGGCAGCCTCGACTGAAGGCCACCAGGCCCACGAGCCAGGGCGCCGAATTGGGACTACAAGGAAGGGAGTCCGGATCCGCCGCCATGGCCAGCACCCCACCCCCCATCGACATCGGCATCCCCGAAGCCCAGCGCCTGCAGATCGCTGAGGGGCTCGGCCGGGTGCTGGCCGACAGCACCGTGCTCTACGCCAAGACCCACGGCTTCCACTGGAATGTCACCGGGCCGATGTTCAACACCCTGCACCTGATGTTCATGGGGCAGTACACCGAGCTGTGGACCGCCCTCGACGCCATCGCCGAACGGATCCGGGCCCTGGGCTGCCCGGCACCCTTTGGCGGCGCCACCTACGGCCAGCTCTCCTCGATCCCGGAGAGCCAGGGCATCCCGGCGGCCCTGGAGATGGTGCGCGAACTGGTGCTGGGCCATGAGGCCGTGGCCCGCACGATCCGCAGCGTGATGGTCACCGCTGACGCGGCCAACGACCAGCCCACCGCCGACCTGCTCACCCAGCGGCTGCAGATCCACGAGAAGACGGCCTGGATGCTGCGCAGCCTGCTGGAGGCCTAGCCCGCTGGGGCGAGCGCCCTTGGGGTGCCCGGTACATTGAAGGATCCGCCGCAGGGACATGAGCAAGTTCGTTTTCGTGACCGGCGGCGTCGTGTCGAGCATCGGCAAGGGGATCGTGGCCGCCAGCCTGGGGCGCCTGCTCAAGAGCCGCGGCTACAGCGTTTCGATCCTCAAGCTCGATCCCTACCTGAATGTGGACCCGGGCACGATGAGCCCGTACCAGCACGGGGAGGTGTTCGTCACCGATGACGGCGCCGAGACCGACCTCGACCTGGGCCACTACGAGCGCTTCACCGACACGGCGATGACGCGCCTCAACAGCGTCACCACCGGCTCGATCTACCAGGCGGTGATCAACAAGGAGCGCCGCGGCGACTACAACGGCGGCACCGTGCAGGTGATCCCCCACATCACCGGCGAGATCCGCGAGCGCATCCACCGGGTGGCCGCCAACAGCCACGCCGATGTGGTGATCACCGAGATCGGCGGCACGGTGGGCGACATCGAGTCGCTGCCCTTTCTGGAGGCGATCCGGGAGTTCCGCGGCGATGTGGGCCGCCAGGACCTGGCCTACGTGCACGTGACCCTGCTGCCCTTCATCGGCGTGTCGGGCGAACTCAAGACCAAGCCCACCCAGCACTCGGTGAAGGAGCTGCGCTCGATCGGCATCCAGCCGGACGTGCTGGTGTGCCGCAGCGACCGGGCGATCACCAGCGACCTCAAGCGCAAGATCGGTGGCTTCTGCGGCGTGCCCGAGCGGGCCGTGATCCAGGCCCTCGATGCCGACAGCATCTATGCGGTGCCCCTGGCGATGGAGCAGGAGGGCCTCTGCCGCGAGGTGCTCGATGTGCTGCAGCTCGCCGACCACGACAGCGACATGGCCCGCTGGCAGGAGCTGGTGACCAAGCTGCGCCATCCCGGCCCCGCCGTGAAGGTGGCCCTGGTGGGCAAGTACGTGCAGCTCAACGACGCCTACCTCTCGGTGGTGGAGGCCCTGCGCCATGCCTGCCTGGATCGGGATGCCTCCCTCGATCTGCACTGGGTGTGCGCCGAACAGATCGAAACCCAGGGGGCGGAAACCCTGCTGGCCGGCATGGATGCGGTGGTGGTGCCCGGCGGCTTCGGCAACCGGGGCGTGGACGGCAAGGTGGCGGCGATCCGCTGGGCCCGCGAACAGCGGGTGCCCTTCCTGGGCCTGTGCCTGGGCATGCAGTGCGCCGTGATCGAGTGGGCCCGCAACCAGGCGGGGCTCACCGGGGCCACCAGCGCCGAGCTCGATGCCGACACGCCCCATCCGGTGATCCACCTGCTGCCGGAGCAGCAGGACGTGGTGGATCTGGGCGGCACGATGCGGCTGGGGGTTTATCCCTGCCGGCTCACCGGCGGCACCATGGCCCAGCGGCTCTATGGCGATGAGGTGGTGTACGAGCGCCACCGCCACCGCTATGAGTTCAACAACGCCTACCGCAGCCTGTTCCTGGAATCGGGCTACGAGATCAGCGGCACCTCACCGGATGGGCGCCTGGTGGAACTGATCGAGCTGAAGGACCACCCCTTCTTCACGGCGTGCCAGTACCACCCCGAATTCCTCTCCCGCCCCGGCAAGCCCCATCCCCTCTTCCGCGGCCTGATCGAGGCGGCCCAGCAACGGCTGCCGCGCTCTCCCCAGGAGATGCCGGCCCAGGCGGCTGGGGAACAGGGAGCCCCGCTCAGATCTGCTTGAGGGAATCGGTCTTGTCCTTGAACTCGCCCAGCAGCAACTGCAGGTAGGTCACCTTGCGCAGCTTGATGTTGGCGGTGAGGGACATGCCCACCTGCAGCGGCAGGCTCTTGCCGGATTTGAGCTTGAGCTGCTGGCTGTCGAGGGTGAGGGTGGCGGGGAAGCGGTAGGTCTGGTGGCGCTCGTCGGGGGGTAGGGCGTCGGAGCCGATGCCCTTCACGGTGCCGAGCAGCACGCCGAAATCGGTGGCGGGGAAGGAATCGATGCTGATGTCGGCCGGACGGCCCACCCGCACAAAGCCGATGTCGCTGCTCTCGATCTCCACCTTGGCCTGGAGGGCATCGAAGGGCACGATCTTCATCACCGGCTCACTGCCCTGGGCCACAAAGCCGGGGCCGGTGGGCTTGAGATCAAACACCACCCCGTCCACCGGGGAGCGCACATCCTGGTAGCGGATGTTCACCCGCAGCTCGGTGAGCTTGCTGCCCAGATCGGCCAGCTCCCCCTTGAGCTGCTCCACCGCCTGCTCGAGGATCGCGCTCTGGCGCAGGCGATCCACCTTGAGCTTGGCCAGCTCACCCTCCACCTCGCGCACCTTGTTGCGCTGCTGGAGGTATTGCAGCTCGGCGGAGGCGCCCACCGCCTTGAGGCCCGCCAGGCGATCGAGGATCTCTCGCTCGAGCACCAGGTTCTGGCCGGTCACCGTTTGCTCGGTGTCGTTGAGGTTGAGGTAGCGGGCCAGCTCCACCTCCTTGAGCCGCAGCTGGGCCTGCTTGGCGGCGATGGTGGTGCCCAGGCTCTGCTGGCGGTCGAGGGTGGCCTCGTTGTCGAGGCGCAGCAGCACCTGGCCTTTGGTCACCCGCTGGCCGTCTTTGACGAGCATGGTTTCAAGCACGCCACCCACCGGCATCTGGATGGTTTTGACATCGCCGATCGGCTGGAGCTTGCCGGGGGCCACCACCACCTCATCGGTTTTGGCGAAGGCCAGCCAGGCCAGGCCCACCGCCGTGGTGCCCAGCAGGGCCCAGGTGATGGTGCGGGCCAGGAAGCGCGATTGCTGCAGCGCCATCTCCTCATGGCTGGTCTGCACCCGCCGCTCAATGGCGTTCTGGGCGCGGCGCACGATCGACATCAGCTGGCCTCCTGTTGGCGGTAAAGGGCGTAGTAACGGCCGCGGCGCTCCATCAACTCGTCGTGGGTGCCCGTTTCCACCACCGCGCCCTCGTGCAGCATCACGATCAGATCGGCCCGGCGGATGGTGGAGAGCCGGTGGGTGATGAAGAAGACGGTGCAGTGCTGGAGGTTGTCGAGCAGGTTGTCGCAGACGCGGCGCTCAGTGTCGTAGTCGAGGGCGCTGGTGGCCTCATCGAGCACCAGCAGGCGGGGCTGGGAGAGCAGGGTGCGGGCCAGGGCCAGCCGCTGCCGCTGCCCGCCCGAAAGCCCGGCGCCGCGCTCGCCCACATTGCTGCTGTAGCCAGCCGGCAACTCCATGATGAAGTCGTGGGCACAGGCCAACCGGGCCGCCTGCACGATGGCATCGCTGCTGGCATCGGGATCGGTGAGGGCGATGTTTTCGGCCACGGTGCCGGTGAACAGCAGGGGCTCCTGGGGCACGATGCCGATCTGGCGCCGCAGGGAATAGAGCTCCACCTTGTCGATGTCGTAGTGGTCGATCAGGATCCGGCCGCTATCGGGGGAATAGAGGCGGGCGAGCATCTTGGTGAGGGTGCTCTTGCCGCTGCCGCTCTGGCCCACCACCCCCACGAAGGTGCCGGCGGGGATGGTGAGATCGATGTGGCGCAGCACCTGGGCGCCGCCGGGGGTGAAGGAGAAGCAGAGGTCATCGAAAGTCACCTCCCCTGAGATCGGGGGCAGAGGGATCTTCTGCTTGTCGGCCTCGTCGGACTCCTCGGGGGTGTCCACCACATCGGCCAGCCGCTCAAACGACACCTTGAGCTCCTGGATGCTCTGCCAGATCGAGGAGAGCCGCAGCAGGGGCTGGGTGACGTAGCCGGAGATGATCCGGAAGGCGATCAGCTGGCCCAGGGTCATGTCGCCGGAGAGCACCAGGGAGGCCCCCACCCAGAGCACCAGCAGCTGGGAGAGCTTCTGCAGCACCTGGGAGGTTTCCGACAGGGCCGTGCCGGTGATCGTTTTCTCGAAGCTGCGCGAGATGTATTTGCCGTAGAGGTCTTGCCACTTCCAGCGGCTGATCATCTCCACGTTCTGGGCCTTCACCGTTTGGATGCCGGTGAGCACCTCCACCAAGTGGCTCTGGGTGCGGGCGTTCTCCTGGGCGGCGTCGCGGTATTGGCGGCGGAACAGGGGAGCCCCGAGCACGGTGAGGCCGATCTGGATCGGCAGCACGCACAGGGCGATCAGGGTGAGCAGCCAGCTGTAGAGCAGCATCACGGCGATGTAGATCACCGAGAAGGCCGTATCGAGCAGGGTGGTGAGCGCCTGGCCGGTGAGGAAGTTGCGGATCTTTTCGAGCTCGGCGATGCGGGTGCCCAGCTCGCCCACGGGGCGGCGGTCGAAGTAGTTGAGCGGCAGCCGCAGCAGGTGGTCGATCACCTCGGCGCCGAGGCGCAGGTCGATGCGGTTGGTGGTTTCGCTGAACAGGAAGGTGCGCAGGGCGCCGATCACACCCTCCATCAGGGTCACCACCACCAGGGCGAAGCCGAGCACCTGCAGGGTGTCGAGGCTGCGCTGGTTGATCACCTTGTCGATGATCACCTGAATCAGCAGGGGGTTGGCCAGGCTGAACAGCTGCACCACAAAGGAGGCGATCAGCACCTGGGTGAGGATGCCGCGGTA
>NZ_JAGQBE010000031.1 GCF_024345475.1 Cyanobium sp. T1B-Tous | reverse complement strand
GGCCTGATCGGTCAGGAGCACCTGGTGGGTGCCGCCACCTGTGAGGCCGCCGGCCTGGAGTTGGTGGAGCGGCACCGGCCCTCGATGCTGTTTCTCAGCGACACCCTGGAGCAGGGTTCGGGCATTTCCTTACTGCTGCAAATCAAGCAGCGCTGGCCCAACCTGCACACCCTGCTGCTGATCACCCAGGAGCACCGCCAGAGCGAGATCCAAGCGGCGATTGATGCCGGCTGCGACGGCTTACTGGTGGAGTCTCGCCTTGGTCTGGGCAGTGCCCTGGCCGCCCTGCATGCGATCAGCGGTGGCGGGGTCTACGTAGACCGCAGCCTGACGGAGCTGTTTCGCCGCGGACCCGGTGAGGGGGGGCCCCTTGAACCCCTAACTGAGCGCGAGCGGCAGGTGCTCAGCCTGGTGGCCGAAGGCGACACCAACGTAGAGATCGGCCAGCGGCTGTTTATCAGCGCCGACACGGCCAAAACTCACCTGCGCTCCCTCTGCCGCAAACTCCAGGCCCGCGACCGCACCCACGCCGCCGTGCTCGGCCTGCGCTGGGGCTTAATCGATTGGCCTGCAGAGTGAGGCCCCCGCTAGGTTTGAAGCGTTTTTGATGCGGTGGCATTCCGCCATGGCCAAGCGGCACTGGTTGGATCCCCTGGCACGTCAGCTGCTGAGGGCCACTGGCCAGATCCCACCAGCACAGATCCCACCAGATCAGATCCCTGCTGCACCTGCCGATGCAGCGGCGGAGCGGGAACGGGAGCGGGTCCAGAGGGAGCTGGTTGAGCAAGAGCTGGTGGAGCAGGAGCTGCTGGCCCTGAAGCTGCAACACAACCCTGCCCTCAGGCTTGAAGATGCTGAGGCCGTAGGCCGGGCCGCTGCCCTGGGCTGGCGGCTTGATGTGAATCGCGCCACCGCGGCCGACTGGCTGCGGCTGCCCGGCATCGCTGCCGATCAGGTGGACCTGCTGCTGCGGCTGCAGGCGGGCGGCATCCAGCTCAGCGGCGCCGACGACCTGCAACGGGTGCTGGATCTCTCCGATGCGCTGGTGCGCCGCTGGCTGCCTTTGCTGGAATTTCGCTGGTACGGAGAGCCAGCAGCGCCTTTGCAATCCGCCACCCGGGTGGATCTCAACCAGGCTTCCAGCCAGGAGATAGCAGGGCTGGGGCTCGATGCGCCCAGGCTCAGCCGACTGCTGCGGGAACGAAGTCGCAGCCCCTTTCGCGATCTGGCCGACCTGCAACAGCGGCTGCAATTTCCCGCCGACCTGGTGGAAAGCTGGATTGGCAAGGTGAGCTTCAAGCAAGGCCCTGCCGGGCCAGCACTGCCCCCAGGCGGCAAGGGCACTACCCGCCTACGCCAACCCAGCACCGGGGCCTGAAGCGATGGCGCGTCACGGCGATTTGTTTACGGCCAGCCAGCTGGGGAGCGCTGGCCGCGCCGATACCCCTGATCTGCCCCTGCAAGCCTCGCAGCTGCTGGACTGGCAGACCCGCCTAGCCGCCCACCAGCAGCCCCTGTGGAGCAACCAAGCTGGTGGTGCCATACAGGTCTCGCTGTTTGCCGGTAGCCCCGGAACACCTGAAGAGATAGCCAAGGCCTTCAACCCCCTGCAGCTCACTCCCCAGGCCCTTTCCTTCTGGCGCTGGCCCGCCGCACCCCAACAGGGTGCAGCCCTCTATCTGGTGACAGATCGGCCCGCCGGTCTTGGCCAGCCCCTGCTGCTCTATGTGGGTGAAACCGGCCAGGCAGATCGGCGCTGGAAAGGCGAACACGACTGCAAGGCCTACCTCGCCGCCTACAGCGAAGCCCTGCTGAAAGTGGGCCTGGGCTGCCAAACCAGCATCCGCTTTTGGTTAGATGTGCCCGCCGACATCCGCCCGCGCCGCGCCTTAGAGCAGGCCCTGATTCAGCTCTGGCTGCCGCCCTTCAACAAGGAAACCCGCAGCCGCTGGGCCACGCCGTTTCAAGCCGATCCTGCCTAAGTGAGTTGGGCTGGCCACGCTGGCTACGATCGCGCCCAACCTCGGCCGTTCCATGGACTTTCGCTGCATCCCCGACGTCCTACCTGCGGCCCTGGGAGATTTCGATGGTGACTGCCTGGCCGTAGGCCTGTTCGCCGCTGCCGAAGATCGCCCCGACCATCCCCAGCTTGAGCAGCTCAGCGCCGCCCTGGGTCAGTCGCTGACGAGTCGCCTGGAGCAGCGGCGCTTCAAAGCCAAGCCCGGGGAATGTCTCAGCCTCGATCGCCTAGATGCCAGCCCCCAGACCCTGATCCTGGTGGGCCTGGGGGCTCCGGCCGACTTCAACCTCGCCGGCCTGCGCCGGGCCTGTGCCGCCGCCAGCCAAGCCGCTGCGGCCGCTGGAGCAAGCCATCTAGCCCTGGCCATGCCGATCGAGGCCTTGGCAGCAGGTGCTGCAGCCCAGGCCATGGCGGAGGCCAGCCGCCTGGCCCTGTTCAGCGACCAGCGCTTCAAGGGGGAGCCCGAGCCCCGGAGCCTGCCGGAGACGATCAGCCTGATCGGGGTGGCAGCAAGCGCCGCTCCCGCCCTGGCGGCAGTGGCAGCCAGCTGCGCCGGCGTCGAGCTGGCCCGGGAGCTGGTGGCCGCTCCACCCAACGTGGCCACGCCTCAACATTTGGCTGACACCGCCGCTGCCCTCTCCCGGGACTTCGGCCTGGAGCTGACGGTGCTGGAGAGGGCCGACTGTGAAGCCCTGGGCATGGGCTCCTACCTGGCGGTGGCCCAGGGCTCAGACCTGGCGCCCAAGTTCATCCACCTCACCTACCGCCCCGAGGGTGGGGCTAAGCGGCGCCTGGTGCTGGTGGGCAAGGGCCTCACCTTCGATTCCGGCGGCTACAACCTCAAGACCGCCGGCTCCCAGATCGAGATGATGAAGTACGACATGGGCGGCAGCGCGGCGGTGCTGGGAGCCATGCGTGCCATCGCCGAGCTGAAGCCCGCCGGCGTGGAGGTGCACATGATCGTGGCCGCCTGCGAAAACATGATCAGCGGCGGGGCCATCCACCCCGGCGCGATCGTGACCGCCTCCAACGGCAAGACGATCGAAATCAACAACACCGATGCCGAAGGGCGGCTCACCCTGGCCGATGCCCTGGTGTATGCCTGCAAGCTCGAGCCCGATGCGGTGGTGGATCTGGCCACTCTCACCGGGGCCTGTGTGATCGCCCTGGGCGAGGAGATGGCGGGCCTCTGGTCCAACAACGACGGCTTGGCCGAAGCCCTGCTGAGCGCGGCCGAGGCCGAGGGCGAAGGCCTCTGGCGCATGCCCCTGCGGGCCTCCTACAAGGCCGGGCTGAAAAGCCCCTACGCCGACCTCAAAAACACCGGCCCCCGCCCCGGGGGCTCCATCACCGCAGCCCTGTTCCTGCAGGACTTCGTCACCCCGAAGCTGGCCTGGGCCCACCTGGACATCGCCGGCACCGTCTGGAGCGACAAGGGGCGGGGCCAGGATCCCGCCGGCGCCACCGGCTTCGGTGTGCGCACCCTGGTGCATTGGGTGTGCTCGGGCGGGCCGTCCGGGGCAGCAGCCTAGGTTTGGAGTCCTGACGCCTCCGCTTCGTCCATGGCCGTTCAGAAGATCCGCTGGTACGTCAAAGCCCAGCTCGGCGTGTTGCTGCTGCCGGCCGGGCTGTGCCTCTTCGGGGAGGCGGTGATCCGCAAAGGCATCCAGGTGCTGGCAGCTTCGGGCACGATGGAAACGCTCACCAAGCCGGGGCCCTGGTTCTGGTACGGCACCTTCGGCCTGATCCTGATCAATGCGGGGGTCGGCCTGATGATCGAAAGCGGACTGCTACGGGGCTACCCGGGCCGCAACTGAAGCGGCCTCAGGCGGCCACACCCTGCCGCACGGCCCCACCCAGGCTGGCCATCACCTCGGAGGGCGATTCCAGCATGTGGATCTGCCAGCGCGCCCGCTCCCCGCAGAGGGACAAGAGTCGATCCAGATCGTCAGCAGCCTGCTTCGGACTCCCATAGGGCCCGATGTGGCGGGTCTGCAGACCGTCGCGAATGGTCAGCAGATACATACAGGGACGCGCTCGGTGGCAGTCCTCACGGTATAGAAAACTCCTCGGCCTTGGAAGGGCGGAAATCCGCTCCATCACTGCTGTTTGCGAGCCTCAACCAGCACCGGCTCTTCAGGTTTTCATCGGAATTGCCGCGGGCCTGCCCACGACCGCGCTCCCCAGATCCGGGCCTTGGGTCAGGACTTCCTGCCGGACAGCCAAGCGGTGGCACTGCGGGCGCGCGGACCCCAGACCGCATCGAGCCGCCGATCCCGGCCGCAGGCCCAGCGGTAGTAGGTGTACTTGACGCTGTTGCGGTCGGCGTAGTTCTGGTGATAGCCCTCAGCGGGCCAGAAACGCTTGAGGGGCTTGATCTGCACCTTGAGGGCCGCCCGATCCCGGCCCAGTTCGGTGGCCGCCGCGGTGAAGCTCGCCTGGGCCTGGCTCTGCTGGTCGGCACCGCTGGTGAAGATCACCGGCCGATAGGAGCTGCCGCGATCGCAGAACTGGCCGCCACCGTCGAGGGGATCGATGTTGCGCCAGTAGGAGCGCAGCAGGGTGCCATAGCTGATCCGGTCAGGGTCGAAGCGCACCCGCACCACCTCCTGGTGGCCGGTGCCCCCCGCCGACACCTGGCCATAGGTGGGCTGCTCGAGGGAGCCGCCGCTGTAGCCACTTTGGACATCGAGCACTCCGGGCAGGCTTTCGAGGTCGTGCTCCAGGCACCAGAAACAGCCCCCCGCCAGCACCGCGTCCTGTGCCGGAGCCGCCCAGGCGGCGGCAGGCACCAGGCAGACCAGCAGCCCGCTGAGCAGCAGACCCAACAGCCAGCTCCGGCCGTTGGAGGCCTGGAACCAGGTGGCCAGCAAGCGGGAGCATCGGGTCATCGGGCGTCCAGCACCTGATCAAAGATGGCGCAGGCTGCCCGCTGGGTGACACCGGGCTCGCCCAGCTCCAGCCGCAGCCGGCGATACCCCTCCAGCATGGTGTGGCGCGATGCGCTGGCCTCGTCGAGCAGGGGCAGGGCCTCCCGCACAATCGCGGCGGCCGTGAGGTCCTCCTGCAGCAGCTCCGGCACCAGCCGCTCCCCGAGCACCAGGTTCACCGGTGAGATGTGGGGCACGCTGAACCGCAGGATGTGGCGGGCCACAAAAGCGGTGACCCGGCTGACGCGATACACCACCACCTGGGGCACGCCCCGCAGGGCGAGTTCCAGGTTCACCGTGCCGGATGTGGCCAGGGCCAGATCGGCCGCTGCGCAGAGACAGGCCTTGAGTTGGTCGGAAGCGGCGGCGGGAATGATCTCGGCGCGCACCCCGGCCTCGCTCAACTGCCGCGACAGGTGGGCTTCAAAGCCCGGCAGACCCGCCGGCACCACCACCTGGAGCTCGGGCCGCTGACGTTGCAACTCAGCAGCCGCAGCCACGATGTGGGGCAGCATGTAGCGGATTTCCTGGCGCCGCGACGCCGGCATCAACAACAGCACCGGGGCATCGCCCAGGCCCAGTTGGCGCAGGGCCTCCTGGCGACTGGGCAGCTGCCCAATCGTGTCCAGCAGCGGATGGCCCACATAGGTGACGTTGGCGCCACGGCAGCGGTAGAAGCGGGCCTCCTCCTGGAAGATCGCCAGGATCTGATTGGTGAAGCTGATCAGGTTGGTGCGGCCGCCGTTGCCGAATTTGAAGGCCCACTCCTGGGGGGCGATGTAATAGGTCACCGGCACCCGCGGAAACTTGCGCTTGAGCCGCAGCCCCAGACTCACGTTGGGGCCCATGTAGTCGATCAGCACCACCCCATCGGGGGGATCACTGCGGAACCAGCGCTTGAGCCGACGCTGCAACTTGAGGGTGGGCAGCACAAAGGGAATGGCCTCCAGCAGGCCGATGGCCCCCATGCGGGTGGTGTTGGCAAGCAGCTCGGCCCCGGCCCGCTCCATCCGCTCGCCGCCAAGGGCCACGATCTCCAGATCCAGCTGCCGGCGCCGGGCCTCCTGGTGGAGGGCCCGGACCAGCAGGGCCCCCTGGAGATCCCCGGACACCTCCCCGGTACTGACCAGCAGACGCAGCATCAGCGCGCCCCCGGGATCGGCCCACGGCGGGTGGGGCCCAGGGAGGCTTCCAGAAAGGCGCAGAGCTGGTCGGCGGCACCGTGCAGCGGCTGACTGCGCAGCTGCCCCAGGGCCTCGGCCAGGGTGAGGCCGCGGCGATAGAGCAGGGTCCAGGCCTGCTTGAGATCCTCAAACTGCTGGCCGCCGTCGAGGTCAACCAAGCCACTGCGCCGCAGGCCGATCTTGTTGAGGGCACGCACCCGGGACGGGTGGCCTTCCACCATCGTGAACGGGGGCACATCCCGCTCGATGCGGCTCATCCCCCCCACCATCGCCAGGGTGCCGATGTGCACGAACTGATGGATGCCGAGCACCCCGCCGATCACGGCCCGATCACCGATCACCACATGGCCGGCCACGGCCACCCCATTGGCGATGACGATCCGGTCGCCCAATTCACAGTTGTGGCCGAGGTGGCTGTAGGCCATCAGCAGGTTGCCGCTGCCGAGCCGGGTCTGCTGATGGCCGGTAGTGGCGCGGTTGATGGTGACGCACTCCCGGATGGTGTTGTCGTCGCCCAGCACCACCTCGGTGGGATCCCCCGTGTATTTGAGGTCCTGGGGCTCCAGGCCAATGCAGGCCCCCGGGAAGATGCGGTTGCCGCTGCCCATGCGCACCCGCCCATCGAGCACCACATGGGGGCCAATGCGGCAGCCCGCACCGATCTCCACATCCGGACCGATCACGGCATAGGGGCCCACTTCGACCCCTTCCGCCAGCTGGGCCCGGGGATCGATGACAGCGGTGGCATGGATGGTCGTCGCCATCGATCAGTCCACCAGGGAGAACATCAGCTCACCGGAGCAGACCAGCTGGCCGTCAACGGTGGCCTCGGCCTTGACCTTGCCGAAGCGCTGGCGCTTGAGGCTGAGCAGTTCGCAGCTGATCCGCAGTTGGTCGCCGGGCACCACCGGGCGGCGGAAACGCACCCCATCAATCCCGGCAAACACGAACAGGCCCTTGGGCAGATCGGGCATCTGGGTGACGATCAGTCCACCCACCTGGGCCATGGCCTCCACGATCAACACCCCAGGCATCAGGGGACGGCCGGGGAAATGCCCCTGGAAGTGGGGTTCGTTGATGGTGACGTTCTTGATGGCGACGGCCCGTTTGCCCGGCTCATGTTCGATCACCCGATCCACCAGGGCGAACGGATAGCGATGGGGCAGCAGTCCCTGGATCTGCTCCGTGGTGAGCAGCACCGGGCTGGGAGTGCCGGGGCTGGAGGACTGCTCGGAACTGGGCTCGGACAAGGGCATCAACCGGATGGAGGGCAGGCAGAGAGGGTGGCTTCGGGCAGGCCCGAAAGAGCTGCCGCCAGAGAGGTGTGAAGCCCGTGGGAGCCGCGGTAGGCGAAGACCTGGGCCCGTGGCAGGCCAACAAGGGCAAGATCCCCCAACAAGTCAAGGATTTTATGGCGCACCGGTTCCTCGGCAAACCGCAGGGGCGGATTGAGCCACTGATCGCCGTCACACACCAGGGCATTCTCCAGGCAGCCCCCCTGGATCAGGCCCGCCGCCCGCAGCTGATCCACCTGGGACCGCAGGCCGAAGGTGCGCGCCGGAGCGATCTCAGCCACGAATTGGCAGGGGGAGAGATCGAGGCTGTACAGCTGACGGCCGATGGCCGCCTCGGTGAATTCAATGGCCGCCCCCAGACGCAGGCCCTCATAGGGGAGGGCCGTGGCGAAGCTCGCACCACTGCTCACCGTGATCGGCTCCACCAAGGCCAGGCCCCCCGATGGCCCGGGCAAGGCCTGCAGCCCAGCCTCAGCCAGGGCCTCCACCCAGGGCAGGGCCGAGCCATCCAGCAGCGGGATCTCCTCGCCAGTCACCAGAATCTCGGCCTGGGTCACGCCGGTGCCCGCCAGTGCCGCCAGCAGGTGCTCCACCGTGGCCAAGCGGCGTTGATCGAGCTGTAGGGCCGTGCAGAGCCGGGTGTCCCGCACCTGGGCAGGCGTGAGCCGGCAGAGGGGCAACTGGGGAGCATCCAACCAGCCCACCCAGTAGCCGGGCCGCTCCGAGGGCTGGAGGCGAACCCGCGACTCGACACCACTGTGCAGGCCCACGCCGTGCCGTTCCACGGAGGCCTGAAGGGTCCAGGCCCCGGTGTAGTCGGCAGGCCAGGACATCACTAGAACTTCCAGCCCACGCCCAGGTTGAAGCGCCAGTCACTGCTGAAATCCTGGGTGGCCGCTTCCAACCGCAGGGGTCCCACCGGAGTGGTGACGATCAGACCGATACCGGGGGAGTAGCCCTCGCCCTTCTTGCCGAGCAACCCGCCGGGGTTGCCAGGAATATCGCCCTGGGTACCGAAAGTGGTACCCGCATCAAAGAAGATTTCACCACTGATGATGCTGAAGATGGGGAAGCGGTATTCGATCGTCGCCTCAGCGAAGCTCTTGCCCACACCGAGGTCACAGTCGTAATAACCCCGAACGGAATTACCACCACCCAGACAGAAGGCCTCGTAGGGAGGGATGTCACCACCCACGAGGGAGCCCGCCGACACCTGGAAGGCAAGGGCCTGCTTGCAATCCTTGGTTTCGCCTGGCTTGGGACGGCACCCCTTGAAGAGCTTGAGCCACTCCACCGGGATGTAGTGGGTGAAACTGCCGCGCACCCGGTTGAAGGTGGGAGAGTTTTCACCGACGGAAATGAACTGTTCGGTGCCCAGGCTTAAAAAGTTGCCCTTGGTGGGGTTGCGGGGATCGTTCAGCGTGCTGTAGGTGGCTCCAACCCGGAAACTCACCAATTGGTTTTCCGAGGCGCAGTTGTAGGCCAGGCAGATCACCTGGTTGCTGGGCACGGTGTCGGGTGAACTGGTAGCTCCCACCACCCCATAGGCGTACTTGCTCCCCGAGAAATCCATGGGGGTGACTTCCTGCCCCCCGAAGGACAGGATCAGATTCCAGGGAGCTTTCTTGTAAGGATTACCACCATTGAGAGGCCGTACAAACTGCACGTTGGCGCCGATGCGCTGAATCGCCACGGTATCGAAATTGGTCGAAACCTGAACATCTCCCCCTCCAACATCAATGGGGCCGTTGGTGACCACATCAAAATCGGCCCCGTCAAAATTCTGGAGTTCGTAGGTGAAGTTGTTGTTCTCGTTCTGGAACAACTGGGGGACCTCCCGGCTGAAGAAGAACCGAGCCCGGAACGACGTGCGGTACTTGTTGTCCTTGATCCAGGGATCGGTGAAGGTGATGTCACCGAGACCGCCGTACTGACCGTAGGAAATGTTGGTGCCGAGATCCCAGGCGCGACCGAACAGATTGCTGTCCTGCAGCTGGATCTGGCCGAACACCCCCTGGCTCTGGCTGTAGCCCAGACCACCGGAGAGGGAGCCGCTCGACTGCTCGACAATGCCGAGCACAATCACCACCTTGCCGGGCTCGGCCGGCACCGGCTTGAGGGTCACCTTGACATCACTGAACAGACCGGTGCCATAGATGCGCTTGATGTCCTCCTCCAGCTCCCGACGGTTAAACACCTGACCGGGACGCAGGGACACCTCCCGGGTCACCACCCAGGGCTTGGTCTTGCCCCGGATCGGCTCACCCTTGTCATTGGTGGTGGAACCCTCCTTGTTGAGGAACTGCACTTCCACCCCTTCCACGGTGCCCTGACGCACCAGCAGTTCCACCACCCCGTCGGGGCTGACCCGACTCGGCCCGGTGACCCGGGCCAGGGAATAGCCCTGATCGGCATACCAGCGCTGCAACTCCTGCATGCGCGTCTGCAGGGTGTTGAGGTTCAGGGTCTTGCCGTAATCCGCCACGAAGGTGTCCTGCACCACCTGCTCGGGCAATTTGAGGTCGGCCGGATCGAGCTTCACCTGCTGGAGCACGGGGTTGGCCACCACCACCACCACCAGGCGCACGCCCAGGGGACCGTCAACGGGCTGGATCCGTACATCGGAGAACCAACCGCTGGCATAGATCGCCGAGAGGTCGGTCTGCAGCTCGGTGCGGGTCACCCGCGAGCCCGGGGTTGCGGCCATGGCCGCGTAGGCCGCCAGCTCCAGCCGCTCCCGCTCGGGGTGGTCCTGGAGCCCTTCAATCACCACCTCGGCAATCAGCACCTTGGGCTCGGCCTTGGCCGCGGGCTCTGGGGTTGGATCTGGAGCCGGGGCCTGGGTGGTGGGGGGCTGGCCGGCTGGAGGGCTGACCGGCTCGGCCAAGGGGTTATCGACCTGCTCGGAAACGGGCTTCTCGGAGGCGGGCGCCGGACTGCCAGCGGGCTGGGCCAGGGCCGGGGTTGCCGAGAGCAGGGCAGCACCCACGAGGGGCCATGCAGCCTTCAAACCCAGCAAGCCAGCCATGAGAAGGAGGGGCGGAGCGGACAGGCCGCAAATGCCGATGACCTTACCGGTAGATCCGGGGTTCGGGACAGGCCCCTTGGACCCGTTTGAGGACCTCCCCGTAGGCCTCGACAACCCCGCCCAGATCCTGGCGGAATCGGTCCTTGTCGAGAATCCGATCGCTGGCATCGGTCACGGCCCTGTCCCAGAGACGGCAGGTGTCAGGGCTGATCTCATCGGCCACCACCAGTTCGCCGCCGGCGGTGAAGCCCAACTCGATTTTGAAGTCCACCAATTGCAGGCCGATCCCATCGAACAGGGTCAGCAATTCCCCATTCACCCGGCGGGCCAGCTCCTCGAGCTCACGGCGCTGGTCCAGGGTGACCAGGCCCAGAACGTCCAGCCTGGCCTCCGTGAGCAGGGGGTCGCCATAGGCGTCGTCCTTGTAATAGAGATCGAGCAGGGGGGGCTCCAGGGGCGTTCCCGGCTGGATCGGCATCTGCTTGCAGAGGGATCCCGCCGCCACATTGCGGATCACCACTTCGATCGGGATGACCCGCACCGGCCGCACCAGCATCCACTGGCTGCCCTGAACGCCGAGGTAGTGGGTCGGCACCCCCCGGGAGGCCAAATGCTCGAACAGCAGGGCCGAAATCCGGCAGTTCAGCTCCCCCTTCCCCGCCAGTTGGGCCTTCTTGAGGGCGTTGAATGCGGTCGCGTCATCCTTGTACTCCACCGCCACGAGGTCGGGCTGGTCGGTGGCGAAGACCCGCTTGGCCTTGCCTTCGTACAGGAGGGAACCGAGGGTATAGGCCGTCATGGCTGGGGATCCGAGGTGGGAGACGCGGCGTGACCGCCGGGGGAGCGGGGAGAGCGCAGCTGCCGTTCCAGCTCACCTTGGCGGGTGAGGGAGGCCGGATCACGGCGCCGCCAGAGCCATTCACCGTAGGCATCGTCGAGGCCACCGCTGAGCCGCAGGCGCCGCTCGGCCGCCCGGGCAGAGGCCTGCGGCGAGCTGCCCACCAGGGCCAGCTGCTGATCGAGGATCTGGGCGACCAGGCCCCAGGATCCGGCAGCGGCGGCCTGCTCCAAGGCCAATTCCAGCAGACGCTCCTGCTCCAGCGCGGGCAGTCCATCCAGCAGCAGCACCGCCTGGGCCAGCCGCTCCGCCGCCACCGGCCCAGAGGGGCTGCCGGCCAGCAACACCTCAGCGGCCCGCTGGCGCCGCCCCAGGCTCTCGAGGTGGCCCGCCAGAAGATCGAGGGCGGGGCGCGTCACCGGCGTGCCGTCCTGGCGCTCGGCCACCGGCAGCTCCAGGGCCGCCAGCCGGGCCAGGTCGCCGGCCGCCAGGCGCTCGAGGGCCTCGGCCGCCAGCGCGTGGTGCAGGCCCGCCTGGGCCGCCCGCCACTGCAACTGCAGCCACTGATTCCGCTCAGGGCCCACCGCCGGGCTGATCCGCCCGAGCACCTGCAGCGCTCCGTCGGGCGCCTGGCAACTCAGCAGACCGTGGGCATTGGCCAACACCACCGCCAGGGGCTGGGGCGCCGGATGGATGGTGAGCAGGCGCTGTTGCAGTTGGCGCAACCGCGGTCCATCCCCCTGCTTCAGGGCTGCCCCACAGGCCCCATCCAGGGCCGTGAGATCTCCCTGGCGCAGCAGGGCAGCAAAGGCGGGATCGGCGGCCGTGGGGCCAGCAGCGGCCCGCACCGCACCCGGTGCCATCCAGGCTCCCAGGGCCAGCAGCACCACCCCGAGCCCCAGACTGCGCCCCAGCGCTGGCACCGATCGGGCGCGCTGGGAGAATGGGGCTCGGCTGGTCGGCATGTCGGGACATCGGGCACGGCAACCCGATCAGCAGGGTTCAACCTAAGGGAGCTGCCGCGTCCCTTCCAGCCTTCCGAGCCCACTTCTGCCCAGAGCGCTTCCCCTGGGCCAACCCGCTCCGCCACCCAGCCCTTCCGACCACCTCACCGCCCATGGCATCCGCCCCCTACCCCACTCCCTCCCGCATCCTCGTGGTGGGCGGCGGCGGCCGCGAGAACGCCCTGGGCTGGGCCCTAGCCCGGTGTCCGGGCGTGGAGGCGGTGTGGATTGCCCCCGGAAACGGCGGCAGCGCCGAGCTGCCCGGCTGCCGCCAGCTGGCCATTGCGGAGACGGACGCGGCGGGACTGCTCGCCGCGTGCCGGGACCACGCCGTGGAACTGGTGGTGGTCGGTCCGGAAGCCCCCCTGGCAGCAGGATTGGCCGATCAGCTGCGGGCCGCTGGCATCCCCTGCTTTGGCCCGGGAGCCGATGGGGCCCAGCTGGAGGCCAGCAAGCACTGGGCCAAGGCCCTGATGGTGGAGGCCGGAATCCCCACCGCCGGCTTCTGGCCCGCCAGCAGCCGGGAGCAGGCCCTGGCGGTGTTGGAAGCCCAGGGCCGCCCCCTGGTGGTGAAGGCCGATGGCCTGGCGGCAGGCAAGGGAGTGACCGTGGCAGAAAGCCTGGACGAAGCCCGAGCCGCCATTGACGCGATCTTTGCCGGCCGGTTCGGAGGTGGAGACAGTGGATCCCAGGACGACGGGGCCTCCCTGGTGCTGGAGGAGCGGACCCATGGCCCCGAGGTGTCTGTCTTTGCGCTCTGCGACGGCCAGCGGATGGTCCTGCTGCCCACAGCCCAGGACCACAAGCGCATCGGCGAGGGCGACATCGGTCCGAACACCGGCGGCATGGGCGCCTATGCCCCAGCGCCCCTGCTGGATGCCCAGGGCCTAGAGCAGGTGCGCCAGCTGGTGCTGGAACCCACCGTGGCCGCCCTGCGGGCCCGCGGCATTGACTACCGGGGCGTGATTTATGCCGGCCTGATGCTCACCGAGACCGGCCCGAGCGTGATCGAGTTCAACTGTCGCTTCGGCGATCCGGAATGCGAAACCCTGATGCCCCTGCTGGGGCCAGAACTGGCCCAGATCCTGCTCGCCTGCGCCACCGGCAGCCTGGACCAGGCTCCCGATCTCACCATTCATCCCGGCTGCAGTGCCTGTGTGATCGCCGCCGCCGCGGGCTATCCCGGCGAGATCCGCAGGGGTGACGTCATCACCACCGCGCTGGAGAGTGGCGACACCCTGCAGCTCTTCCATGCCGGCACCCGGCGGGATGACCACGGCCACTGCCACACGAGCGGTGGCCGGGTGCTGGCGGTGGTGGGCCAGGCCGACAGCTTCGATGCCGCCTTCGAGCGGGCCTACGGCGGCCTGGCCCAGGTGAGCTTTGCGGGCATGACCTTCCGCCGCGACATCGGCCATCAGGTGCGCAGCCGATGAGCTGGCGACAAGCCCTGGGCCGCTGGTGGGCGGAATTCAGCCTGCAGACCAAGCTGCTGGCGGTGGCCACCCTGGTGGTGAGCCTGCTGATGACGGGCATCACGTTCTTCGCGCTCAACAGCATCCAACGGGATGCCCAGATGAGCGACACCCGCTACGCGCGGGATCTGGGCCTGCTGCTCTCCGCCAACGTGACACCGTTGGTGGCCGAGGGGAACGACCGGGAGCTGGCGGCCGTCGCCGATCGGTTCTGGCGCTCCAGCCGCAGCCTTCGCTACATCTTTTTCGCCGATCCCGAGGGAGTCATCTACCTGGGTATCCCGATTGGGGCCAGCTCGGGCAGCAGTGAGCTGCTGCTCAGCCGCCGGCTGGAATTGCCGGCCGACCTGCAGAAACGACCGGACACGCCGCTGGTGCGCCAGCACCTCAGCCCGGATGGCCAGGTGACGGATGTGTTTGTGCCGATGCTGAGCGAGGGGCGCTACCTGGGGGTTCTGGCTCTCGGCATCAATCCCAACGAAACCCTGCTGGCCAGCGCCGCCCTCACCCGGGAGGTCACCGTGGCGGTGTTCATCTCGATCTGGGTGCTGGTGATCCTCGGGGCCGTGTTCAACGCCCTCACCATCACCCGCCCCGTCAAAGAGCTGTTGCAGGGCGTGCGCTCGATCGCGGGAGGCCAGTTCGAAACACGCCTGGCCCTGCCCGTGGGGGGCGAACTGGGGGAGCTGCTCGAAGGGTTCAACACGATGGCCTCCCAATTGGAGGACTACAAAGCGGCCAACATCGAAGAGCTCACCGCGGCCCAGGTGAAGCAGCAATCCCTGATTGCCACCATGGCGGATGGCGCCGTGCTGCTCGATGCCGAGGGGGCGATCGTGCTGGCCAATCCCACCGCCCGGCGCCTGTTCCGCTGGGAGGGCCGCAACCTGGAGGGCAACGACCTGATCGCTGAGCTGCCCGAGCGGCTGGCGATGGAGCTGCAATCGGCCCTCGAGAGCGTCACCTGCCGCGACCGGGAGACCACAGATGTGCGCTGCAGCTTCGGCGAACCCTCCCGCACCCTGCGGATCGTGCTGCAGTCCGTGCGCGATGCCAGTGGGGAAAGCCTCAAGGGCATCGCCATGACCATCCAGGACCTGACCCGCGAGGTGGAACTCAACGCTGCCCAGAGCCGTTTCATCAGCAACGTCTCCCATGAGCTGCGCACGCCGCTGTTCAACATCAAGAGCTACGTGGAAACCCTCCACGACCTGGGCGACCAGCTCACCGAGGAGGAAAAGCGGGAATTCCTGGGCATCGCCAACGCCGAAACCGATCGCCTCACCCGACTCGTCAACGACGTGCTCGACCTCTCCCGACTGGAGTCGGACCGGGTGTGGAGCCTGGAGCCCATGGAGCTGGCTCCCGCCATCGAGCAGACCCTGCGCACCTACCGGCTCAATGCCGACGAAAAAGGCGTGACCCTGGCCTTCGACGCTGATCCCCTGTTGCCACGGGTTCTGGGCAACTGGGACCTGCTGTTGCAGGTGTTCGACAACCTGGTGGGCAATGCACTCAAGTTCACGCCTAAAGGTGGGCAGCTCCAGCTGCGGGCCTACCCCTGGCCCGACCTCTGCCAGCTCACCCCCGGCACGGAACCCAGCAGCGACAGTCCGAGCTGTGAACTCACCTCCCCCCTGCCGAGGCTGCGCATCGAGATCGCCGACAGCGGCTGTGGCATCTCCGACGCCGATCAGGAGCGCATCTTCGAGCGCTTTTTCCGCGTGGAAAATGCGGTGCACACCGAGGCCGGCACGGGGCTGGGCCTGTCGATCGTGCGGGGGATCCTGGAGAAGCACGGCACCCGGATCCAAATGGCCAGCGCGCCCGGCTTTGGCACCACCTTCTGGTTTGACCTGCCCCTGGAAGATTCCGACTCCGACGAACTGCAGCTGCTGGCCGAACGGCGGCGCTACGACCAGGCAGTTACCGCTTAGAGAGCCCTCGGCTCAGCGGTCGTCGTCCGCCACACCCCGCACAATGCGCGACAGCTCGCTGCGCTCATCGGTGGTGATGCGATGGGGGACGCCAGAGATGATCCGCTCGAAATTGGAGAAGGAGTCCTTGATCTCGGGACCATTGCTCGTGATCACAAATTCACGGATTCCCTTGTCGTGCCAAGAGCCACGCATCTTGAACACGTTGAGAGCTCGGGCCATCTCACCGCGGATTTCCACGTACTGCAGCAGCAGGATCGTGTCCGTGATCGTGGAAATGTGGGAATCGGTGATCGAGTGGCTACCCATGAACTCCTCGGAGGTGTTCGTGAAGAAGCCGGCGATCTCCTCCTGCTTGGCATAACCGGTCACGCCGATCACAAACTGGCGGAACGCGTTGTGACTCACGCCCCGGGCGAGGGCTGAAAGCGAATCGATCGCCATGCGCGAGGGCTTGAACTGGCTGATCTCGGTCTTGATGATCTGGAGATGGTCCTCCAGACCGGTGGACTCCGGATAGGCGCAGATGATTTTCAGCAGGCCATCCTGCTCCATCTGTTCGAAATCAATCCCCCAGCTGGTGGCGTTGCGGAGCAACTGGGCCCGGGATTCCTCGTAGGCGAAGAGAATGGCCCGCTCCTTGTTGGCACAGGCGTTCTCCACGAACTTGCTCACCAAGAGCGTCTTGCCCGTACCGGTGGCGCCGGTGGCCAGGATGATCGAATCCTTGAAGAAGCCGCCGCCACACATGTCATCGAGCCGTGGCACCCCAGAGCTCACGCGCACATTGGAACTGCGCTGGGTGAGGCGCATCGCTCCCAGCGGGAAGATGCTGATCCCGTGGGCCCCCATCGTGAAGGGGAATTCGCCCTTCATGTGGGTGGTGCCCCGCAACTTGAGGATCTCGCAAGTCCGCCGCCGGCGCTCCCCTTCCAACACGTTGCGCAGGATCACAACGTTGTCGGACACGAACTCCTCAACGCCGTAGCGGGCGATGGGCCCGTATTCATCGATGCGCTCGGTGGTCATCAGCGTGGTGACACCGATCTCCTTGAGGCGCGCAATCAGGCGAAAGATCTCACGCCGAACGACCGAAACAGCATCGTATTGCTGAAACACGGCAGTGATCGAATCAATCGCAACCCGCCGAGCCTTGTACTTCCGAATCGCGTAGTTGATGCGCTCGATCAAACCGGAAAGATCAAAACTACCGGCCACATCCTGCCCTTCTGGATCGGGCGAGGCGTCAAGAATGAAGAGCTTGTCCTGCTCAACCATCTCCTGCAGATTCCAACCAAAGCTGGCGGCGTTGCGGAGAATATCGAGCGGCGACTCCTCAAAGGTGACAAAAATTCCGGGCTCGTTGTACTCGCGAATGCCGTTATAGAGGAAGTTGAGCGAGAACACCGTCTTGCCGGTGCCGGACGTGCCACTGATCAGGGTGGAACGGCCGATCGGCAACCCTCCATGGCAGACATCATCGAAGCCCTCGATCCCAGTCGGGAGCTTCTGCACCTGCATCAGGGGATTGCTGGTGGCGCTTGGGTCCTGCATCGACAGTCGGGGTCTGAAGTAAAACTACTCAGGGCAGCGGCGGCTGAGAAGGGAGAGGATCTGTAGGAGCTGACGCGGCCTCCCCAAGCCCACCACCAAACTGGGCACCATCAAACTGGGCGCCATCCAATGGGGCGGTCCCAGCACCGTCATCCTCAGCGTCCGCGTCATCGCCAAGGGCCTCCTCGGTGAGCTCTTCGTAGAGCAAGTCGAGGCCGATCAGCACCCGCTCCCGATCGGAGAGGTCACCGATAATGCGCCGCACCGGCGGCGGCAGGATCTTGGCCAAGGTGGGGGTGGCCAGGATCTTGTCTTCCTCCGCCAACTGGGGATTTTTCAGCACATCAATCACCTTCAGGGCATAGACACCCCGGAACTCCGTCTCGAGAATGTTCCGCAGGGTCTTGAGGGCACGCATCGAATTCGGCGTGTTGCCCGCCACATAGAGCTTGAGGATGTAGGTCTTGCGTGGAGTCATGGTTCAGGAGGCTCCTGGTTCAGGCCATCGACGGCTGGCCGGGGGGCTGGGCCTGAAGGCCAGCGAAAGGGGCATCGGGGGGAATGGAGCGGCGATACATCTCGCAAAGATGGGCCATCACGTCGAGCAGGGCCAATCGATAATCCTGGAGAAAATCGTTCTTATGCCCTTCCAGCTTGAGCTGCTTCGAGAAGCCATCAATCAGATTCATGTGAATCTCAACAGTTTTGGTAATGGGTAGGTCGCTGAAAAAGGCCGTATTGACGAAACTTTCAAGGGCCTGGTTGGCGGCGGCGGGGTCGCGGAAGTAGCTGAGCAGCAGATCCCGGTAGGTGCGTTCCAGGGAATTCACCAGCTCCTCCCGATCGATCTCCGGCAGGTTGCGCAGGAACCGCGCCGGATCCCGCTTGTAGAAGACACCCACAAAACCCAGCCGCCCCTTCAGCCGGTTGGCCAACTTCCAGCGGTCCGGCGGCGCCGACGCCTGGTCGGCCGGCGGGCTTCCGGCACTCACCAAGCCGCGCTGGAGGAAACGGGACACCGCGGCATCGAGGCTGTAGCTGAGCTGCTCCAGCTGATCGGGAGGCAGGTGCACCTCCGAGTCATGGAACTCGATCTGGCCGCTCACCTCCCCAATCACCACAGCCGGCAACAACAGGCCCAGATCAGTCAAGGACTGGTAGTTCTGCCTGTCCAGGGCGCCCTGCTCCAGCAGCACGGCATCAAACTCATCCCGGCGCTGATCCAGCTCCCCTACCGGGTTGCGGGCCGGATCGACCCACACCATCTGGCAATGCCCCCCCGCCAGCCAGCGGGAGCAGGCCTCCTGCAGGCGGGTGTTGCGGATCAGGGAAGCGATGGTGAGAGCCGGTTCGGGCATGGACCGCTTCGGCGGCGGGATGACCCGCGGGAATGGCACCCAAATGTTGACGAAAGGAAGGCCGGAGCGGGAGGATTATTGTTTGTTTTTCGATTGTGTGCGCCAGGCCGAATGACGGCTGGCCGTCTTCCGTGACTTGCCCCTCCTGAGAGGGCTCCCTCCCGAAGCCGCCCCGTCAGCCTGGCCACGCCCTTGCCGCCATGAGCCCAACCCCCGAAACCACCGCTGCCGTTCAGGACAGCCCCGTCACCGGCGCCTACGCCATTGTTGAGGCCTCCGGTCAGCAGTTCTGGCTGCAACCAAACCGCTACTACGACCTCGATCGCCTCGCGGTGGACGTCGACGGCACCCTGACCATCGACAACGTGCTGCTGGTCAACGACGGCAAGGCCACCACCCTGGGCCAGCCCTACGTCAAAGGGGCCACGGTGCAGCTGAAGGTGATGGCCCATCGCCGCGGCCAGAAGATCATCGTCTACAAGATGCGTCCCAAGAAAAAAACCCGTCGTAAGAACGGTCACCGCCAGGAACTCACCCGGGTGATGGTCGAGTCGATCACCGTGGGCGGCAAGTCGATTTCCTGACCGCATCCCTCCAGCTTTTCCCGAACGTTTCCCTGACCCCACCACCCCCATGGCCCACAAGAAAGGCACAGGCTCCACCCGCAACGGCCGCGATTCCAACTCCAAGCGCCTGGGCGTCAAGCGCTACGGCGGTGAAACCGTGAGCGCCGGCTCGATCCTGATCCGCCAGCGCGGCACCTCGGTGCTCCCCGGCGTGAACGTGGGCCGCGGCTCCGACGACACCCTCTTCGCCCTGGTGGATGGGGTGGTGAGCTTCGACACCATCAAGCGCGGCCTGCGCAGCCGCAAGCGCATCAACATCGCGGTCGGCTGATCGCCCCTCCCTCTCCAGCCGGCGGGTCTCCCGCCGGCTTTTTTGATGGCGAGCGCCCAGGGCCCATTTAGGCCAGGCGATAGGCCCGGGTGGTAATCAGATAGGGGTGAAACACCTCCAGGAACTGGCTCTGGAGGGTGCGGAAGAAAGCCTCCACCAGCTCGGGGGCATCGAAGTGGAAGGGGTACTCCCCCTGAAACCCTTTGAAGAAATACCAGTTGAGCAGGGCAATCCCTGCGGGGCTGAGACGCTCGGCAAACACCTCCAGCTGGCGGGCCGGATCGCTCAGGTGCTCGAGCACGTCCAGGCAGACGATGGTGTCGAAACGCGGGGGCAGGGCCGGATCGGCCAGATCGCGGAAGCAGCGCAACTTGGCCGCCAGGCCCAGCTCAGCCGCGCGGGCCTCCACAAAGGCCCGGTTGTGGGGGTTGAGATCCACAAACCACACCTGCTCCACCTGGGGCAGGGCCGCCGCCGCCAGGGCATGGCTGCCGATGCCGCCGCCGAAATCGAGCACCTGACCGGCGGCAAAACGCTGCTGCAGGCGCAGGGTGTCAGCGATGTAGTCGGCGCTGCCGAGGTGCCAGGCCGCCAACTCCAGCAGGTGGCCGGTGCCGACCGCATCTTCATAGAACTGCTCCACCCGGTCGGGATCGAAGGCTCCGGGATGCAGGGCGGCCAGATCGTCGGTGCTGCTGGGCAGGCGGCGCTCCAGCTCTTGGGGGGCGATCTGGAGAAAGCTGGCCAACTGGGGCCGCAGGGCAAAGCCGTCGGCCAGAAACCGCTCCACCGTGAGGGGTGAAGCCGGCGCCGCCCCCCCTTGCCTCTCCACCACCAACGCCATCCCTCAACAGGTTGACGCCAACCTAGGTGCCGGGATTCGGGGCTCTCTCCGTGAGGCCATCGGGCAGCTCAACCCCGTCGCCGGGCACCTCAAGCCAGTGCCGCAACCAGGCCACCAGGCCATAAAAGGGCAGGGTGTCCGCCAGGGCCGCAATCAGCTTGAACAGATAGCCGCTGGCGATGAAGGAGGCCAACTGGGGCAGCACCGGCTCGCCGGAGCGCACCGGCAGCACATGGCTGGCGTAATGGCTGATCAGCACCACGGCGCTGGTGTCCACCAGTTGACTCACCAGGGTGGAGCCGTTGTTGCGCAGCCACAGGGCCTTGCCCCCACTGAAGCGCTTCCAGAAATGGAACAGGCGCACATCGGTGAACTGGGCGGCCAGATAGGCCACCATCGAGGCTCCCACGGCTCCAAAGGCCAGCCGCCGCACCTCAAAGAAGGTGCCCTCCGGCGCCCCCTCCAGGCCCGGCAGGATCCCCCCGAGCCAGAGGATCAGCACGATCCAACCATTGAGCAACAGGCCCACCCAGACCAACTGGGAGGCCTTCTGCTCCCCCCAGAGCTCACTGATCAGATCGGTGCACAAAAAGGTGATCGGATAGGGCAAGGCCCCCACCGCCACCACAATCGGCCAGCTGCCGATCGAGCCCAGCTGCAGAAAGCGGGTGAGGCCGAGGATGTTGAGCATGCCCATGGTGCCCAGAAACAGGCCGGCCAGCACCAGAAACGCCAGGTCGCGGCGCTGCTGCACGGTCATCGAAGCGGATCATGGGACCCTGCAAGGCTGACGCTCCGATCCATGGCTGACCAGCCCTGTGGCTTCCTGGTGCTCGACAAGCCCGCCGGCCTCACCTCCCATGGCTGTGTGAGCAGGGTGCGCCGGGCCTATGGCCTCAAGCGAGTGGGCCACGGCGGCACCCTCGATCCAGCGGTCACCGGCGTGCTGCCGATCGCCCTGGGCCCGGCCACCCGGCTACTGCCCTACCTGGAGGGCGACAAGACCTACCGGGGCGTGGTGCAACTGGGGGTGCGCACCGTCAGCGACGACCTGGAGGGGGAGGTGCTGAGCCAAGCCGCCGTGCCCGCCCTGAGCACAGCCGATCTGGAGATGGCCCTGGCGGCCTTTCGCGGCCCGATCCAGCAGGTGCCTCCCCAGGTGTCGGCGGTGCACGTGGAGGGGCAGCGGGCCTACGCCCGGGTGCGCCAGGGAGAACAGCTCAACCTGGCCGCCCGAGCCGTGACGCTGCATCGCCTGGAGCTGCTGGGTTGGGATGGGGCCACCGCCCGCCTGGAGGTGCTGGTGCGCTGCTCCGCCGGCACCTACATCCGCTCCCTGGCCCGCGACCTGGGAGACCTGCTGGGCTGCGGCGGTGCCCTGGCCACGTTGCGCCGCACCGAGGCCCTCGGCTTCGCTCTGGAGCAGGCCGTGCCCCTGGAGGCCCTCGACCAGGCCCCCTGCCCCCCCTTGCTGGATCCCCTCACAGCCCTGGCCCACCTGCCCCAGCGGCAGCTGGACGCCGGGGAGCTGGAGAGCTGGCGCTGCGGCCGGGCCCTGGGCCATGCCCTGCCGCTGCAGGCAGGAGAGCCGGTGGCGGTGCTGGGGCCGGATGGCAACCTGGCCGGCATGGCGCGCGCCCAGGACACCGCCCTGCTGCAACCGAAACTGGTGTTCAACGCCGCCGGCTGAGCCCACCCGGTCTGGCCGCCCCACCCCCTGTCGTTCGTTCCCAATCGCTCCGATGGCCGGCCACAGCAAGTGGGCCCAGATCAAACGCACCAAAGCCGTGGTGGATGCCAAACGCGGCGCCCTGTTCACCCGGCTGGGGCGGGAGATCACGGTGGCGGCCCGGAGCGGGGCCGACCCAGCCGGCAACTTCCAATTGCGCACGGCAATTGAGAAAGCCAAGGCCGCCGGGCTGCCCAACGCCAACATCGATCGGGCCATCGCCAAGGGGTCCGGGCAAGGCGGCAGCGGGGGCGACACCTTTGAGGCCGTGCGCTACGAGGGCTACGGCCCCGGCGGCGTGGCCGTGCTGGTGGAAGCCTTCACCGACAACCGCAACCGCACCGCCGCCGAGGTGCGTCTGGCCTTCAGCAAGAACGGCGGCAACCTGGGCGAGACGGGTTGCGTGGGCTATCTGTTCGAACTGCGGGCGGTGGTGCAACTCGCCTCGCTGTCCCAGCAGGGACAGTCCCTGGACGAAGACACCCTGTTGGAGGCCCTGCTGGCCCTGGAGGAGCACGGCGGCCCGCCGGCCCTGGGCTACGAGCTCGACGGCCAGGGGGCCGAGGTGTTCGGGGCTTTCGAGAGGCTGGAGGCCCTGCAGGATGGCCTGCGCGGCCAGGGTTGTCCCGTGACCGGCTGGGAGCACCGCTGGATCCCCCAGACGGCCTGCCCCCTCCACGACCCGGACACCCTGCGAAGCTGCCTGCGCCTGCTCGATGCCCTCGAGGATCTCGAGGACGTGCGCAGCGTCACCAGCAACCTGGAGGCCGACGAGGACCTGATGGCCACCGTGCTCGCCTGAACGCCCAAGCAGGTCGGATCACAGCCCGTGTACACCTCTGGCAGGACTGGGTTGGCTGATCAAGCTGGAGCCCATGCCTGCTCCCCACGCCCCATGCCAAACCGTTCCTCAGCAGCCTGGGCCCTCGCCGTCCTGGGGCTGCTAGCCCAGGGCGGTGCCATCGCGGCGACGAAAACCAGCGTGGACACGCCCGCCCTGGGCCGATTGGAGCTGGAGAACGGCTACCCGAGCGCCGCCACCGCCCGCAAGCTCTACGACGCCCTCGACCTGCAGCGGGCCACCCAGGGCTACCTGTGGGCCCTGCCCGCCGTGGGCTTCAAGGCCCTCTACGACGCCCAGGCCAAAACCATGGGCGTGCGCAACGGCGACGTGCTGCTCTACCGCACGCTGCAGGACAAGGCGGGGATGCTCACCCCCAACATCACCACCCTCTACGCCTTCAGCTTCTGGGATCTGGCCAGGCAGGGGCCGCTGGTGGTGGAGGTGCCGGCCGGGCTCACCGCCGGCGGCGTGCTCGACATCTGGCAACAGCCGATCACCGACATGGGCCAAACCGGGCCCGACAAGGGTGCCGGCGGCAAGTATCTGATCCTTCCCCCCGGTGGGCCGGAGGTGGTGGCCCCGGGCTACAGGATCTTCCGCTCCCCCAGCAACCAGGTGTGGTTCGGCACCCGCGGCCTGGCCCCCGACAAGGCCGTGGCCGAGGCCACCGTGCGCCAGCACCGGCTCTACGGCTGGAACCAGCGCGCCAATCCGCCGGTGTCCCGCTACGAGGAGGTGGGTGGTCGCCCCTGGCAGTCGGCCCAGCCCGCCGATCTCTCCTACTGGCGGCTGCTCAGTGATCTCTATGCCAACGAGCCGGTGGCCCCGCGCGACCGGATGATGTTCGGCCTGCTGGCGCCCCTGGGCGTCAGCCCGGGCCAGCCCTTCCAGCCCGATGCCCGCCAGGCGCGGATCCTGGGCGAGGGGGCCCAACTGGGCGACCTGATGGCCCGCACCATCGCCTACGACAAGCGCACCCCCGGCGCCACCGTGTACCCGGGCAAGCACTGGGAGTACGCGGTGCTCTTCGATCTCGACCAGGAATCGCCCGACAAACGGCGCGTGCAATTCGACGAACGCACGTCGTGGTTCTACGAGGCGATCGGCATGTCGGTGGGCATGCAGGGCCGGGTGGTGGGCTTCGGCCAGGTGTACCTGGAGGCCTCCAAGGACGCCAAGGGCCAGTGGCTCGACGGCGGGCGCACCTACCGCATGCGCGTGCCGGCCAACGCCCCGGTGAAGCAGTTCTGGTCGATCACCCTCTACGACAACCTCAGCCGCGGCCCACTGATCACCCCCCAGGGCGCCGCCGACCTCAGCTCCCGCAAGCCCGATCTGGTGAGCAACGCCGACGGCTCGGTGGATGTGGATTTCGGGCCGATCCGGCCAGCGGGCGCCAAGAACTGGATCCAGACCACCCCGGGCAAGGGCTGGTTCGCCTACTTCCGCTTCTACGCCCCCACCGAGCCCTACTTCGCCAAAACCTGGCAGCTCAACGACATCACACCAATCCAGCCATGAAGCCCATCCAACCGCCCACCCTCCGGCGTCTTCCCCTGATCGTCTGCCTGATGACGATGGCCTACGCCGCCGCAGGGCCAGCCACGGGCGCACCGCGGCCAGCCGCCACTCCAACTTCCATGGCAGCGGCTGCCACAACCGCCCCCACCCCCGCCGAAGCGAAGGCGATCGCCGAGGAGGCCTGGCTGTACGCCTACGCGCCCCTGCAGGGCTACCAGACCTTCTGGAACCAGACCCAGAACAAGGCCTTTCCGGGCTATGTGGGCGGTTTCAACCGGTTCCGCCACTACAGCCGCTCCGCCACCCCGGCGGACACGGACATCGTCACCCCCAACAACGACACGCCCTACTCCTGGGCCTGGCTGGATCTGCGGGCCGAGCCGATCGTGCTGAAGCTGCCAGCCGTGGCGGCACCGCGCTACTACGTGAACCAGTGGTTCGACCTCTACACCCACAACTTCGCCTACACCGGCGTGCGGGCCACGGGACGGGGCGCCGGCACGTACCTGTTCGCCGGCCCCCGCTGGCAGGGCACCGTGCCCAAGGGGATCACCAAGGTGTTCCGCGCCGAGACCGATTTCGTGGGCACCCTCACCCGCACCCAGCTCAACGGGCCTGACGACATCCCCACCCTGCAGGCGCTGCAGGCGCAGTACCAGCTGATCCCCCTCTCCCGCTTCGCGGGAACCAAGCCCCCCAAGCCCGCTCCGCCAGTGAACTGGCCCGCCTGGGATGCCGCCAAGGCCGAGGGAATCGGCTTCATCAGCTACCTGAATGCCCTGCTGCCCTTCATGCCCACCGTGCCATCGGAGCGGGGAATGATGGCGCGCTTCGCCCGCATCGGCATCGGCCCGGGGCGGCCCTTTGATCCGAATCAGCTCCAGCCCGCCACCCGCAGCGCCATCGAGGCCGGGGTGACCGCCGCCGCCGCCAACCTGCGCACCAAGGCCCTGGCCCAGAGCAGTTCCAAGGGGTTCTTCGGCACCCGTGACGAACTGGGCAGCGACTACCTCACCTACCGCGCCATGGGGGCGATGCTGGGGATCTACGGCAACAGCAGTGCCGAGGCCTTTTATGCCAGCCAACAGACAGGCCCCGACGGCAAGGTGCTCGACGGCCGCCGCCAGTGGGTGCTGCGCTTCCCCGCCGGTCAGCTGCCACCGGTGAGTGAATTCTGGTCGATCACGATGTACAAGCTGCCGGAGCGGTTGCTGGTGCCCAATCCGATCAACCGCTATTCGATCGGGGATCGCACCCAGGGCCTGAAGCTGGGGGCCGATGGCTCCCTGGAGATCTATCTCCAGCATGAGAACCCAGGCCCAGACAAGGTCTCCAACTGGCTGCCCGCTCCTGCTGGGCCCTTCTTCTTTGTGGGCCGTCTCTACGGGCCGGGCCCGTCGGTCCTCTCCGGGCAATGGCAGCTGCCCGCCCTGCAGGAACGCCCCTAGCAGGCTGGGGGGAGGGCGGCAGCCGCCGCCCTATCCACCAGCACCCCCAGCCGCGGATGGTGCTGCAGCCAACTGGCCGGCACCTCCGGGCAGGGAGGATCCAGCAAGGCCCGCCGCAGAATCGTGGCCTTGGCCGCACCGGTCACCACCAGCAGGATCCGCTCGGCCGCCAGGATCTCGGCCAATCCCAGGGTGATCGCCTGGCGCGGCACCGCGCCGGCATCACCGCCGAAGGCGGCGGCGTTCTGGGCCCGGGTGGCGGCACTGAGCGCAAGGCAACGGCAAGGGGCCTCGGGGCCACAGGGGGGTTCGTTGAAGCCCACGTGACCATTGCTGCCCAAGCCCAGCAGCTGCAAGCCGATGCCCCCTGCGGCAACGAGGGCCTGCCGATACCGCCCGGCCTCCTGCCGGGGATCGGCCGTCAGGCCATCCGGCAGCTGCACCTGGGCCGGCGCCAATCCGAGCGGACCCTGCAGCTGATCCGCCATAAAGGCGGCGAAGGAGCCCGGATCGGTCGGCGCCAGACCAACGTATTCATCGAGGTTGAAGCTGAGCCAGCCCTGGCGGATGGCCTGCTGCTCCGGCGCCCTGAGCCGACCGAACTGCCGCCGCAACGCGCCATACACGGGCACCATGGTGCGCCCGGTGGCCAGGCCAAGGGGACGCTGGCGGGAGGCGCGCCGCTCCTGCAACAGCCGCTCCGCCACCGCCTCCGCCACGGCCTGGGCGTCTGCCATCACGGTCAGCTCCACGTTCAGGGCGTGCCGTAGGGACGCAACTCGGCGCCCCGGTAGTAATGGCGCAGGATCTGGTCATAGGTCTGACCCCGCTGGGCCAGTCCATGGGCCCCCCACTGGCTCATCCCCACCCCATGGCCATAGCCCCGGCCGATCGCCAGCAGCGACGGCGGGGGCACCCGCATGGGCGGCTGATCCGGGGTGGCGGCGGGATCGGCGACGCGCTCCTGGCCATCCAGGGGCAGCAGCGGGGGCAAGGCCGGCAGGGCGGGTGGCAGGGCCGCCAATTCGGGGGCCACCACCTCAAAGCGCACCAGGGTGCTCTTGAGGCCAAGTCGACTGCGCAACTGGGCGCCCGTGAGCACCAGGGTGCCGCTGGGCCCGGTCACCCGAGCTTGCCGAACCCGACCAGAGCCCGAGGTGGCGAGCACCTCGATGCTCCGGGCACCGCCGATCTCACCGAAGGCCTTTTGCAGCTGGTCGGGTTCGAAACGCTGCTGCCAGGCATGCACCGGGCTGTGCTGGTCAAAGTCGGGAACGCTCACCAGATAGGGGAGCTGCTGACTCCAGAGATCACCACTGTTTTCCGTGCTGCCGCCGCCACTGCTGTGAAACACCGCATTGGCCAGGCTCGAGCCGTAGATCAACACCTGGCCGCGGGTGCTGGCCACCGCTTGGCGGGTGGACGGCGTTTCCGCATCCACGCCCTTGTACACCTGGCTCGACACGGTGGCGCTCACATCAAAGGGGGCCGCAGACTTCCGCTGCCGCAGGGCGTACGTCCGAGCCGCCACCGCCTGGGCCCGCAGGGCCGCCTGGGGCCAACTGGCGGGCATCTCGCTGCCCACCACGCTGGGCAGGTAGTCCTCTAGGGGCACATGGTTGATGGCCTGCAGGGCCGAGCCCCCCACCAACAGTTGCAGGCGCCCCCGATAGCCCCGCTGCTGCAGCTGGAAATCGGCCCCATCCCCAGGCAGGAGGCCAGCCGCCGGTTCCAGCCAGAGTTCGGCCACCGCGGGCAGGGCCTCCACGGCGCCGCCGCGCTCCAGTTCCAGGCCGCCGGAGGCGGCCAGCGTCACAACCACGCTCTCGGTGGGTGCGACGGGCCAGCGCCGGGAGCCGGCCCGCAACACCAGCGGCTGCTGCCGGGCGACCAGGGGAACCCGGGAGGCCTCCAGCAGCAACACCCGCACCTGGGGGTCCGCGCCCTGGGCCCGCAGGGCGGCGGGCACCGCCCCGACCCCCACCAGGGTCAAGACAGGCCAGCCCACCAGCCCGCTAGCCAGCCAGGAGACCAGGGGAGAGCGGGACAAGGGCATCACCGGGACAGGCTTCCTGCTCAGGGGGCCCATTGTGCCCGGCGTGGCAGCATGCGCCAGAGGCGGCAGGACCGTGCAGGTCACCTTTTTAGGCACCAGTTCCGGCGTGCCCACCCGAGGCCGCAACGTGTCGGCGGTGGCGCTGCGGCTGCCCCAGCGCAGTGAGCTGTGGCTGTTCGACTGCGGCGAGGGCACCCAGCACCAGTTCCTGCGCAGCGAGCTGCGGGTGAGCCAGCTGCGCCGGATCTTCATCACCCACATGCACGGCGACCACGTGTTCGGCCTGCCGGGCCTGCTGGCCAGCCTCGGCCTGGCGGGCACCTGCACGGGCATCGACCTCTACGGCCCCGATCCCCTGCGCGACTACCTCGAAGGGGTGCTGCGCACCTCCTCCACCCGGATCGGCTACCCCCTGCGCACCCACAAGGCGCAGCCCGCCGCGAGCAGCGGCGGGCTGCTGCTCGACGACGACGACCTCACCGTGCGCTGCGCTCCCCTCACCCACCGGGTGCCGGCCTTCGCCTACCGGGTGGACCAGAAACCCCGCCCCGGCCGCTTCGATGTGGAGCGGGCCAAGGCCGAGGGCATCCCACCGGGGCCGATCTATGCGGAGCTCAAGGCCGGACGCAACGTGACCCTGGACGATGGCCGGATCATCAACGGGGCCAGCCTGTGCGGCCCCGATCGGCCCGGTGCCAGCGTTGTGTATTGCACCGACACCGTGTTCTGTGAGGCTGCGGTGGAGCTGGCCCGGGGGGCCGACCTGCTGATCCACGAATCCACCTTCTCCCACGCCGAAGCCGAGCTGGCCTACCAGCGCCAGCACTCCACCAGCACGATGGCCGCCCAAACCGCCCTCGAGGCCGGCGTCAAGCAACTGGTGCTCACCCACCTGAGCCCCCGCTACATGCCCGGCAATCCGATGACCCCCGACGACCTGGTGGCGGAGGCCAGCGCCATCTTCCCCAACACCCTGGTGGCCAAGGATTTCCTCAGCCTCGACATCACCCCAGCCGATCCGGCTGCGGCCTAGCCCTGCAACAGTTCACGCGATTCCGCTCCGGAGGGCCCTTTCCCCGTGATACAAGGTCTCCGATGCGGTCTTTCCGCCTACCCGCCGGCTTTTCCCAATGGCCTCCTCCTTCTCCTCGGCTGCCTTCCGCAGGGCCATTCGCGCCCTTACCCGAACCCTGCTGGCCGCTCCCCTGGCTCTGCTGTTGTGCCTGGGCATCGGCAGCCCGGCCCTGGCGGCCCAGTGGAGCACTGAGCAGCTCACCGTGCCTGCCACACCGGACGGCACCCTGGTGACCTTCAGCGAGCAGGAGATCAAGTCTGGGCGCAAGGTGTTCAACAGCAGCTGTGGTGAGTGCCATGCCGGTGGCATCACCAAAACCAACCAGAACGTGGGCCTCGATCCCGAGACCCTGGCCCTGGCCACGCCGCCCCGTGACAACGTCGAGGCCCTGGTCGACTACATGAAGGACCCCACGTCCTACGACGGGGAATACAGCATCGCCGACGTGCATCCGAGCCTGCGCAGCAGCGACATCTTCGTGAAGATGCGCGATCTCGACGACGACGACCTGCGTCTGATGGCCGGCTACATCCTGGTGGCCCCCAAGGTGCAGGGCGTTCAGTGGGGCGGCGGCAAGATCTACTTCTGATCAGAGATCGGTTCCGCAAGCTCAGCTTCCCCTCCCGAGCCGGTGTCTTCAACACCGGCTTTTTTGTGGGCCGCCGTCGTCGCCGCCTGGTCAGCCTGTGGCGGATTGGGCAGGGGCGGATTGGGCAGAGGAGGACTGCTGTTCGCTGGATCGAAGGAACCGGGCTGCTTGCTGTACCACCACTCCTGCAGATCCGCGCCGAGCCGCACCGGGAACAGGGTGATCACCGTGCGGGTGGGGCGAGCTCCCGGCTGGAGCAGCTCAACGGCATAGGAAGGGCAGCGGCGTGAGGCCAGATCCGCCACGAAGCGCCGGCCGATGCGCCGCCAACTGGGCTCCTTGCTGCGCCAGGCCAGACGGCAGCAGGGCCAAGGCAGCTCCTCGCGATCAAACAGGCGGCAGCAGGGGCCCAGCACCCGATAGCTGTACTGACCACCAGGGCTGGTGTGCTCGCTCCCCGGCTCCAGCAGGGCTGCGACGTTGCCCCGGGAGGGGGGTGCCTGGGCTGACACAGAACGACGGCTCCGAGATGACAGCAAAAAGCCACCCCGCAGGGTGGC
>NZ_JAGQBE010000030.1 GCF_024345475.1 Cyanobium sp. T1B-Tous | reverse complement strand
GGTCTTGAGCTTGCGGATGATCTGCTCCGCTGTGTGCCTGGTGCGTTTCATGGTCGAATCCCCGGCCCAGTCTGGCCGGATGAGGACTCTCATTCACCCTGGACCGATTGCCGGGGTCCACGTCAACCCCACTGCTCCAGCGCCAACGCTGCCAGCAGCAGCACCAGCAGGGGGATGCCGATGGCCAGCACGAGTTCGCGGAGCATCGGCACCTCTCCTCTCTCTGAACCGTACCCAGCCCCGAGGGCTGCGGCAGCCAAGCCTTTCCAACGGTGCTAGTACAGGTGTACGCATTTGGAGTGACTCATGGGTGTCCCCTTGCCCCGGCCTGCGGCCCTGGCCGCCTGGCTTGAAGTCCCGATCGAGGAGTGGTCCTACCTCGACAGCGAAGTGCTCGTGAAGACCCGCAGCCGCAAGGTCTGCATGACCTGCCACTGGTTTCGGCATCACGCCGGGGTGAATTGCATCCCGGTGCTCACCTGCCAGCTCAATCAGGGCCTGATCGCCCACGGTGAGCACCTCACCAGCCGCTGCCAGGGCTGGACTGACGACATGACGCGTCAGCAGGGCTGGGCGCCCGAGGTGGCCTGAGCGGCCTGCAGTCAGCCCCTAGAGCGCTGCCGCCAGAGCTTGGGTTCGCGACCGCAATGCAGCACTGCCAGCCAGGAACAGCCGGGTGGATGACGCCGTAGGGGAAGCGGCGCATCAGGGCACGCCGGGTTCCGCGGTAGCTCATCTCGGGCCGCTGGGCGGAGTCGTAGCACCGTGCTCAGGGCGACTGCTCGATGGCCTGGATCGCCGTCTGCCAGGAAGCTCTCCAGTCGCTGACCAATCCGCTGCCGATCTGCGTCTGTGAGATCAGGACCTCTCAACCGAAGCGGGGGTGATCGGCATGGGTTCCAGCTGGGTCTTCAACGTCATCAGCGCTGGGCAAACGCGCGTTCGAGCCGCTCGCGCTGCACTTCGGTGTTGATTCGCTCTACCTACGCCAGGGCCTGGGCCCGCACCTGCGGATCCACACCGGGCCTGCGGGAGGCGGGCTGACGGCCGGTGCTTGAGGGGCAGGGGGCGCGGTTGACCCTTGGCGCCAGCTTTTCCTGTCGCCCCGACTGACTTTTCAGGGATTTGCCGCTTTAGGCGCGCCCAAAACGCGCCTAAAAGCTTGCTCCTGCCCCCTGAGCTACGCCGCGAGGAGCTGGTGGTGGCCCTGCGCGGCAGGACAAAGTGGGGCCAATGAATTCAGAAAGCTTCAGAGCCTTGCTGTGCTGGCACTGGCCATGGTGCCGGTGGCTCTGCTGTGGTGGACCTGGATCCGGATGCTGGACTGATCGCTGCCGCAGTGCCCAGCTCACCCCGCCGCCTGAGCCACGCCGTCAACAGCTGGTGACGGTCCTGGCTATCGACCAGCTCTGCCGGTAGACGACCGACGCCGCGTTGAAAACTTGAGAGAGCCCATCATCCGTCATGCTGCCTGGAGCAGGTCTTGCTCCTTTTCCATGGTTGCCCGTTTCCGTCTGCTAACCCTGCCTGCCCTGTTGGCATCCCTGCTGACACTGGTCTGGGCTCCGGCCGCATGGGCGGAACAGCCAGCCTCTCCCTCCGGCCGTTGCAACAACGCCACCCTGAAGGGCACGTACCTCTACAGCTCGGTCGGCATGTTGGATGGCAAGCCCTACGCCGAAGCCGGCCGTGAGGTCTATGACGGTAAAGGTGGCGTCGAACTCACCTACCGCGGCACCGGTGGCGCCACCGGCACGATGCGCACGACCTACAGCGTGAGCCCCGACTGCATCGGGACAGCGATGTATCCCTACGGCCAGAGCCTGGTGAGCTTCATCAGCCCCGACGGCAGCCGCTTCGCCTACACGATCACCCGCGGTCCCGGAGATCGGCCCACCGTGCTTTCAGGCTGGGAGATCCGCGTCGATCCTTAAGCATCCCGTCATTTCGGTAGACCCCAGCGTCAATGCCAGCTCAGCCGGCACTGCTGAGAGTCTTTCCGTCGGGTGCTGGGCGCGGGCGATGTCCTGCGCGTGGGCAGCGTCCAACGCCTTCATCAACTCGATGCCGAAGCCGGCACCGTCAGCGAAGAAAACCGCGAACTTGGGCATGGCGGGCAGGGACTGCAGCGTGATGCTGGTTGATCGGGGTGCAGCGTTCAGTTAACCCTCAGCCAACCCTCAGGCCAGCAGGCCCCACCCTGGGCTAGAGATGAAGAGAGCCTTCAAAAGCCCATGATTCGCCGTATTGCTGCGCCTACCCTGGCGGCGCTCACCCTTGCTGCATCTGCTGCCATGCCGCTGGCCGCTGGGGCGGCGCCAAAAGATGTAGTGGCAGTTGCAGAAAAACGGGCTGCAAATTTTGCCAATACATGCGTAGAGCTAAAGATAATTCCATTTTGCTTGCTTGAATTCTATATTTTACAGCAACAGGTTGAAAAGTTTATAAGCAAATTCACCCCTTGACCGCGACTCTTTAGGTAATTACTCGTTCGCTTACGGTCATTCCTTGATCTGCTGGCGTGACAACTGCGCTGCTTTAGGGGGCTGTGTTGAAGTGCCTAGATCGGGAAAGGGCTTTTCGATCCCGGCGTTTTCTCAGAGGCCAGGCGGCGCCCATCACGCCACCAGCTGCAACCGCGCGCGTGCCCACTGCTCTGCTTGCCGCGCCACACTGGGCAGTCTGAGGTGGTGCCTACATACGACAAACTCAGAAAGGGCTTCTGACACCCTCCCGTGGAGATGCTCGGCGGGTGTGATGTCCTCGGCGCGGGCAGCGTCCAGCATCGTCCGCCAAGAGCACCGCGAACTGGTGGGGCATGGCTGGCAGGGATGGTAGCGAGATGCTGGCGGTTCGGGGCACCACCGCACTAGTGAACTCTCAGCGATTCCTCAGGTCAGTGGGCACCACCCTGCGCTAAAGAGGAGGAGAACACGGAAAAGCCCATGATTCGCCGTATTGCTGCGCCTGCCCTGGCGGCGCTCACCCTTGCTGCATCTGCTGCCATGCCGCTGGCGGCCGGGGCGGCGCCCAGCCCTAAGGCGGTAGAGCGGCGCCTCGAATTGGTGTGCCTAGTTGAGTTAACACCTGGTTATTGTGTCTTTGCTTTTGATAGCTGGATTAAGAAGTTTTCCCCGTTCCTTGATTTAGCTTTTTAGATAGACCGTCTCCTTCGATGGCGGTCATTCGCTCAATCGCTGGCATGTTCGCTGAGCAGTTGATGCTGTGTTGAAGTGCTGTCTCCGAAAAGTGCCTGTTTCGGAGACGGCGTTTTTCTCTGAGGCCAGGCAGCGCCCATCACGCCACCATCCGCAGCCGCAGCCGTGCGGGTTCGGCGTTGGCCTTCACCCTGGCGATGGGCTCACCGCGATGGAGCGCCGCGCCTTTTAGCCCCAGGCTCACCACCCCAGCAGCAAGTTCACAACGGAGGCAACGGCCTGTTTCGGGCAGCCGCTGGGCAATGAACTGGGGTTCGATTGCGACCAGCGCTCGGGATTTACGAAGAAATCCCGCGACCTGCAAGCCACCCCCGTCCAGGGAACCTAAAAAACTGCTGTCAGCGTTCCACCGCCGTAATCGTGATCAAGCGCGCCCGAATCGCCGTGATTGCCCTGGCTCTCTCTGTTCTGCAAACGGGCACCAGCCAGGCCTGCACCAGCTTCACCCTGAAGGGGAACGACAACGGGCGCGTCTACGGACGCACCATGGAGTTTGGGATGCCGATGCAAAGCAAGGCGATCCTGATTCAGCGCGGCACGAAGCTCGTGGGTGTTGGCCCGAGCGGCAAGGCTGGGAGCGGGAAGCCGTGGACCACCCGCTATGCCGTGGCTGGACTGAATGTTCTCGGTCTCGACATGGTGGTTGACGGCATGAATGAAAAGGGGCTGTCCGGCGGCATGCTGAATTTCCCCGGCTGGGCCAAGTACCAGAACGTGTCTGCCGCTCAGGCGCGCAACTCGATCGTGAGCTGGCAGATGCTCACGTACGTGCTCAGCCAGTTCGGCACGCTGGATGAGGTGAAGGCCGGGCTCCCAAAGGTGCTGGTGAATGGAGCACCGTTGGCGTCTTTCGGGGGCACCGTGGGCATTCACATGACCCTGCATGACAACCAGGGGCGCTCCCTCTCGGTGGAATACATCGACGGCGCCCTGCAACTGAAGGAGAACCCCACGGGCGTCTACACCAACAACCCCCCCCTGGCGTTCCACCTGGCGAGTGTGGGCGATGCCGCCAACATGAGCAACAATCCAGCACCCACCCTCAAGGTGGGTGGGATGGCCTTACCCCCCGCCAGCTCCGGCGAAGGCTTCTATGGGTTGCCGGGAGATTTTCTCTCTTCCTCACGCTTCGTGCAGGCTTTCACCTTCGCCCGCTTCGCACCAACGAATCTGAGCACGCAGCAACAGGTGGGAACCGCCTTTCGCATCCTGGGGCAGTTCGATCTGCCGCCCGGCAGCATCAATCTGCCGGTGGGCAGCGCCTACGGCGGTGCCGACACATCGGCGGGTTACGAAATCACCGAGTGGACAGTCGCCGCCGACATGAAAAACCTCGTGTATTACATCCAGACCTACGACAACCCGGACCTGCGCAGCCTGAGGTTTGATCAGCTGCCCTTGGCGGGTGGGCAGATCAAAACCATGCCCTTGGATCAACCCATGCGCGTCACCACCCTGATGCCCTGAGGGCGGCCTGGTTGACCAGGCTCTCCTGCGGTGGGTCTGGATCCGGATGCTGGACTGATCGCTGTCACTGCGCCCAGCTCACCCTTCCCCTATGAGCCAGGAGCGCCACCGGCTTGTTGCGGTCCTGGCCATCGACCAGCTCAGCTGGAACTGCTGGCAGCCGCCCAGTGGGGTTGCCCAAGCCGGCACCGTCATGAAGAACACCGCGACCTGGGGAAGAGCAGGTCAGCGCTGCACCCAAGTGGTAGCTGCGGAGCAGGCTTTCCCGGCGCCGCGTAGGCATTTCACGGTCTGCGCCATTTAATGGGGGTCCCCCTACCGGTTTGCATGACTCCCCTCTGGCTGAAGCTGCGCTGGCCGGTCACAGCACTAGCGCTCGGCGGTATGGCACTAGCCGGCGTGATGCGCCTCAGCCAACATCCAATCCAGGTGAAGCTGGAGCACAGCTTCACGGAGCCGCTGCAACTCAGCGGCAAGGTGAAGGGGGAGCTGAACATGCCAAGGGCGGTTCAGATTGAACCCACCCGCAGCTTGTCGGTGAAAGTGATTGAGCATGCTCCGATCAATCTGAGCGTGACCAACAGAGCGCCGCTGCAGGTGCAGGTACGCAATGCCCAGCCAATTCAGGTCAAGGTGGACGAGAGCAAACCGATCCAGGTGGACATGGATCCCCAGGCACCAGTGAAGGTGAAAGTTGGGCTCTGAGATGTCACGAGGGTTGATCGCAGTTGCTTAGGTCACTTGTCTAGGCCAACTGTATTGGCCCCTGATCCTCCCTCCAAGCACGGACAAAAGGAGTCTTTCAAGGCAATCAGGAGTCGCTCCATCGTCCTTCTGGTAGAAGCCTCTTCATGGCACAGCCCATGGTTGCCCAGAGGACAACTGAGTCTTCCCCTGCAGTCTCCGCTGCCATGCCCACACCGGCCTGGAGCAGGGTTCTGCGGCTGATCATCCTGTCTGCGCCGGGCGGTGGGATATTGAAGTTAAAAGGGGCTCGATGGGCACGTGGATCGCTTTGCTGGGGGCAGGAATCCTCTGCGGCTTTCTCAATGCGGCCGCCTCGAGCGGCTCAGCGATCAGCCTGCCACTGCTGCTGGCCTTGGGTCTGCCGCCGGCGATCGCCAATGGCACCAACCGATTGCCGGTGTTGGTGGGCATGGCTACCGCCATCTGGCGCTTTCAACAGAGCAAGGCGATCCCTTGGCGCTTGTGCCTGAGGTTGCTGCCAGGCTTTTTGGTTAGCGCCCTGGTTGGCGCTCTGCTGGCGGCGATGTTGCCGATGGGGCAAATCAGGGTGCTTGTGCACATCGCCGTGGTGCTGGCCCTGGTGCTGTTGATGCTCAAGCCGCAACGCTGGTTGCGTGACGGTGATCCCGAAAGCAGCCAGCGCAACCCCAGCCTGGCCTTATTGGTCATCACTGCTGGGGTGGGCCTATGGACCGGGTTGATCGTGCTCGATTCCGGCACTTATCTCCTGATGAGCCTGGTGCTGGTGGGCGGGCTGGCCCTGCAGCAGGCCAGCGCCGTCAAGGCCGTCTTGATCGGCGCCGCCACGGTGGTGTCGTTAGCGGTGTTCATCCACAGCGGCCAGGTGGCCTGGGGAGCGGCCTTGCCCTTGATGCTGGGCAGTGCACTGGGGGGCTGGCTCGGCGCTTCGCTGGCGCTGGGGACCAACGCCCGTCTGTGGATCTACCGACTGTTGATTGGCGCCCTGGCCCTCGAGCTCGGAGCGATGGTGTTGGGCTGGCAGCATCCTGCGATGCGCATGATGCAGATCTGATGGCAAGCCAGCGCCCGCTCATGTCGCCCCGACTGACTTTTCAGGGATTGGTTCAAGGAGCTGAGGGGGCTGAGCTTCCCAGCCGCTGAGCACCAGCTTGCCGACCGTGTTCTGGCTCTCGATCCGCTGGTGGGCCTGGCGCAGCGTGGCGGCGCAGATCGGGCCGAGATCCTCGCCGAGGGTGGTGCGCACCCGGCCGGCCTCCACCAGTTCCGCCACCCGCGCCAGCAGCCGGCCCTGCTCGGCCATGTCGGTCGTCTGAAACAGGGAGCGGGTGAACATCAGCTCCCAATGCAGCGAGAGGCTCTTGCGCTTGAGCGCCAGCACGTTGATCGCCTCGGGGGCAGGGTCATCGATCAGGGCCAGGGCGCCCTGGGGGGCCAGCACCTCTACCAGCTGCTCGAAGTGGCGATCGGTGTGGGTGAGGCTCACCACCCGCTGCACCTCCCCCAGACCCCGGGCCTGCAGCTGTGGCAGCAGGGGCTGGTGATGATCGATCACGTGCTGCACCCCCAGCTGCCGCAGCCAGGCCTGACTCTGCGGCCGGGATGCCGTGGCGATCACCGTCTGCCCCGTGAGCTGCAGCGCCAGCTGCACGAGGATCGAGCCCACGCCTCCGGCCCCGCCCATCACCAGTAGCGCCTCGCCGCGATGGGCCTCGGGCCCCTGGCTCAACCGCAGGCGATCGAACAACAGTTCCCAGGCGGTGATCGCCGTGAGCGGCAGGGCAGCGGCCTCGGAAGCGCTCAAGCCAGCCGGCCGCCGCGACACCAGGCGCGCATCCACCAGCTGCCGCTCGCTGTAGCAGCCCGGCCGGTTCAAAGCACCGGCATACCAGACCGGATCGCCCACGGCGAAGCCCTGCACCGCTGATCCCACCGCTTCGACGCTGCCGGCCGCATCCCACCCCAGCACGCGCCATTCGCCCGCCGCCGGCTGATCGAGCCGGCGCACCTTGGTATCCACCGGGTTCACCGCGATCGCCTCCACCCGCACCAGCAGATCCCAGGCGCCGGGGGTGGGATCGGGCAGCTCAATGTCGACCAGGGCGAGGGGATCCTCCGCCGATCGCAACTCCTGGTAGCCGATCGCTCGCATGACTCAGGCCTGCCGCTGCATCAGTATCTCGCGGTGAATGGCGGTGCCGGCTTGCAGGGCGGCGATCGCTTCGGCGGGGACCTCAAAAGCTCACTCCCTCCCGCTCAGCCCGACGCCACCGGCTGACAGCGGCCGTCCATGATCACCGCCCCCGGCTGGCCTCCCTTCGTGAGGGCCTGCTCTTGGAAGGTGAGGCGCTGGCGGTCGATCGTGGTGCGGTGCTCCACGTCGTGGCCACGGTCGAAATGCACCACCACCCGGGCTGTCGTGGCAGGAATTCCCAGGGCTCGCTGCTCCTGGCTGGCGCCCCCCAGGCCATCCTCATCGCCGTCGTCGTCGGCGAGGTGGAAGCTGTTGGACTCCTTCTCCAGGAACGTGATCCGATCGCGGGAGGTCTGAACCGGCAGGGTCTGCCCATCGGCGAAGCGCACCTGATTGATGCCGCGGCCCACATCGACCTTGAAATTGATCAGGCCCTTGGGATCGTCCCGATGGCGACAGATCAGGGACTGGGGTCCCACAGGGTCCCAGCTCCTCACGGCTAGAACCACCAGGACGACGCCACCGGTGAGCAGCAGCAGGCCAGGCCTGCTGATCGCGAGCTGCCGCGGATCCGGGATGGCCATGCTGATCCGGCGACACCTTGTGCATGCTGCTTCGGCCGGGTGGCTCCTGGCAACGGGCCGCGGTGTCGCTCTGGCCCACACCGATTGAGCTGGCTGATCGAGCCACGCACTGGTGCCCTGCGGTTTGCCGATCGGATCCCCATGCAAGTAGCACTAAGGCGAGAGGCTGCCAAATCGGGGGTGCCGATCCACGCTGAGGGGGACGATGCCCCCATTGCGGTATGACCACGTCGATGGAGCGGCCCGATCCGCTGGCGCTTCTGAGACAACAGGAGGCCACCCGCCTGCCCTGGCTGCTGCCCGAACGCAGGCGCCGCATGGCGGAGAGCCCCTTCGCCTTCTTCCGCGGCGCCGCCATCGTGATGGCAGCCGACCTCGGCCGCCAGCCCCACTCGGGCCTGATGGTGCAGCTCTGTGGTGATGCCCATCTGCTCAACTTCGGCTTCTACGGCTCCCCCGAACGGCAACTGCTGTTCGGCATCAACGACTTCGATGAAACCCACCCCGGGCCCTTCGAGTGGGATGTGCAGCGGCTGGCCGCCAGTGTCGTGTTGGCAGCCCGCAGCCTGGGGCTCAGCGAGAAGCAGCAGAGCAGGGTCTGCCGGCGAACGGTGCGCGCCTATGGCGAGGCGATGGCGGAGTTTGCTGCCATGCCCCAGATCCCGATGTGGGTTGCCCAGCTGCCGCTGGAGCGCCTGATCGACGAACGCGCTAGTGCCAACTTCCGCACCCATTTGAGCAAGGTGACGGCGGCCGCCCTGCAACGGGACAGTCGCCAGGCGGTGCGCAAATTGTGCGAGGCCGATGGCAGGGGTGAACTGCGCTTTCGCCATCAGCCGCCGCTGATCTGGCGCTTTGATGCCCTCGATCAAGCCTGGCTGGCGGGCATGGACTGGCATGACTGGAATCAATACATATTGCGCAGCTACATGGGCTCGATCTCCTCCACCATGCAGCACCTGCTGGCGCTGTATCAGCTCAGCGATTCCGCCCTCAAGGCGGTGGGCGTGGGTTCCATCGGCACCCGCTGCGGCATCAGCTTGTTCAGGGGCCAGCACCCTGACGACATCCTGGTGCTACAGGGGAAGCAGGCCGAACCCTCCGTGCTGGCTCCCTACGTAACTCTGCCCACAGCGGAGCATCAGGGCCAGCGGGTGGTGGAGGGGCAGCGGCTGCTGCAAACCGCCAGTGATGCCTTTCTGGGTTGGGGCACCAACCCCGCAGGTGATCACATCTATGTTCGCCATTTCCGCGATTGGAAGGGATCGGTGGATGTGGCCCAGCTGGATGGCGATGGCCTTAAGGATTACGGCCGGCTCTGCGGCTGGACGCTGGCCAAGGCCCACGCCAGAGGCGGCGACCGCCGGGCCATTGCCACCCATATCGGCGATCCGAAACGCTTTGCCCAGGACGTTCTGGAGCAGGCGATCCAGCATGCGGATCTGGCCGAGGCACACCATGCCTCCTTTGTGGGAGCCATCACCCAAGGTCATGAACCCGGGGCAGAGACGCTGTAGGCCCGAGCCCCTATTTAAGAGCCTGTTGCTGATGGCGGATAAACGTCTGCTTGCCTGTGCCATTGGCATCGCCGTCAGCTTGGGCGTGATGGCCATCGCCCACCCGATGGAGCAGCGCTTCCGGGCAGCCCGGGGCGGAGAGGGCCGTTGATCGCCCTGCAAGAGAGTTCTCCAAGCCGTCACGGCTGGCTGCTGCGCGTGAGTTGCTGTGGCATCAGCACGCGAGGACTGCCATCGCGCCGCAATGCCCAACCGCTTCGCCCCCACCCGCTTCGCCCCCCATGCGGGGGATGACATTGGATTTACCCAGCAGCAACCTGGAATCACGCCTCCAAAGCCATGGCCCGCAATCCCACCAACGATTTCATCCAGTTCATTGCCGGCGGTTCCCTCTTCGGCGGCGGCATCTTCCTGCTGGCCAATCAGGTGATGGCCAGCTCGGCCCTCACTTATCGCGGTGGCGGCTGGGGGCGTTATGGCGGGGGTGGCGCCATGTTCCCCATCGGCACCCCCGGCATGGGGTTGCTGATGATCCCCTTGGGAATTGGCGTCTGCTTACTGTTCACTGGCGCCTACAAGCGTTGGGCCAATCTCCTTGTCTGGGGATCTGTAGCCGCTTTGGGAGTCGGGGTGCTCAACAGCATCCGTCTCACCTTCATGCCCACCACCCTTTGGGCCTTGGCCACCTACATCGTGATGATCGCTGCGGGTGGCGGACTGATGTTCCGCAGCCTCAGTAGCTACGACGACAAGCCTGGTAACGGCGGGGGCTGATGGTGGATCCCCACGCCATCAGCGCCCTGTTCCTCAACCCCTGGGTCAATCTGCTGATCAGGGCTCCACGGCCGCTCTAAGCCATTGGATGCTCAACTACATCCCCCTCCGCTTCGCCCATAACCCCCGTTTGCCAGAGCCTCCTTACCGAGATGGCTGGGACTGATAGAAGTAGCCATCACTGCCTTCGCGTTGGTGCACCACGCTGCAGCGCGTGGCGATGCGCCACAAGGCTTGATGGATTGGGGTGGGGTCGTAGCGAACCAACTCAGGGAAGCTCTGTTTCAGCAAGCTGGTGGCATGCCAGGCGTTGTAGTGAGGAATGGTTGGGTTGACGTGGTGGCACACATGGGTTGAGCCGATGCCGTGATGGAGCAGGTTTAGAAGGGGTCCATAGGGACGATCAACCGTCTGTAAAGCACCTTTGGCCCAATTCCAGTCGCTGGTGGAGAAATGGGGAATGTTGGTATCTGTGTGCTGCAACCAGGTGTAAGAAACCAACCAGGCATTGATGACCAGATAGGGGAGTCCGTACACCAGCAACACTCTGGCTGGAGAGAAATGGATCGAGGCCAGCACAAGTGCAGCCACGGTCGCCAGCATCCCGAGGTTGGAAATCACCATCAGGCGACGGAAGGATTCGGGAAAGAGGCGGCGACGCCCATTCCGGAACGGTGCAGCTGTCGTGAAATGGGAACTGGGGCTGCCGTAATCTTCTCCACCGGCAACACCAAACATTAAATACAGCGGCCAACCCATGATCAGGTGGGTAAACAGCGAGACCACGCCATAGAGGCTTTGGCCAAGGTGCTGCTTAACCCCAGCCACAAAGCGTCCCAAGCTGGAATCGGAGCGGGGCGGAACATGGGTTTCGCCGGCCTCGAGGTGGTTGCAGTTGGCGTGGTGCACCGCATGGCTGCGCTGCCAGCTGAAATAGGGCACAAGCAGCAAGCTGTGCAACACAAATCCCACCACGGCTTCCACCCGGGGGTTGGGATGGAAGGCTCGGTGCCCGCACTCGTGGGCAATGACCCAGCAACCTCCTGCCACTGTTCCCGTTACCACGGCGTAGAGCAGCCAGAGGGGGGCAGCGCTGAGTTGCAAAGGAATCAGGGTTCCAAATCCATAGGCCAAAACAGAGAGGCCCAAGGACATGGCCAAACTTCCCCAGGCTTTTGATGGGTTGATTTGGGTGAGCTCAAATGGCAGGCAGGCCAGCAGCTCAGCTTTGCTTGGATAGGTGGAGACTGGAGCTGGACGTTGCGCGGTGGCGAGGGTCTGCAGGGAAACAGGTGGGGTCAATGAAGCTGCCGCGGGACAAAGGGACTGAAATCTGCACCAAGATTTCTTCTCCAAGCTTAGGAATCAGCCCCTTCTGACCGCGCTGCTCAGCAGCGATGTGGTATCTGCCGCAGGGGCCGAGCAGCTCAGCCGGCACTGCCGAGAGCCGCCCCGTTTGGTGCTGAGCTCGGGTGATGTTTTGCGCGTGGGCCGCGTCCAGCACCTGCACCTTCTCGATGCCGAAGCCTGCCCGCTAGCAAAAAACACGGCGAACTGGGGTATGGGGGGTAGGGCTGGCACCTTGATGTTGACTGATCGGGCTGCAGCGCTTGGCTAACTCTCAGCAACCCTTCATGCCACAGGGCAGCACCCTGGGTTAGAGAGGAAGAGAGCATCCACAAGCCCATGATTCGCCGTATTGCTGCGCCTGCCCTTGCGGGGCCCAACTTGAAAGCCGTAGAGAGGCGAGTTGAAAACGGGATTCTCAATTTTTGCGGTTCAAACTTCGACGTCTGTGCGCTTTACCAATCTCTCCTTCTGATTTTTGAGATCAAACACGGCTTTAAATCCTGAGCGCAGCATCACACCACTAGCCGCTGCCGTTCGCGTGCGCGTTCGGCGCTGGCCTTCAGACTCGCCACCAACTCAACCAGCGCCAGTTGACCTTCCCTACCTTGGCCATGGTTTCGTACTGATCTCGATGACCAGAGTTGCGACGGTTGGCGCTTGCATCGCCCTGGGATTGCTCGCTGGTTGTGGTCGCCCAGACACCCAGGCTCTTCAAAAGCTCGCCTGCGAGCAGGTCGCTAGCACGATTGATCTCCAGTCAGTGGCTCAGCTCGATGCGCTGCGCAAGGCCTTGGGTCTGGCACCGGGCGTTGATCCAATCGCGTCCTGCCGGGCTCTTGGCGCCACGATGGGGCCTGCCCCGCAGGGCGAGAGCTCCGGGGAGGGCGGCGGCAGCGGCAACGACGAGAACCGCTCAACCGAAGAAAACGGCAGGGAGAACTGATCGGGAGATCCCTTCTGCCTTCGCGATCCGCACCATCTTTCCCCAGGCTGGGTGCCATCGCCACCGTGGTCACCTTGACGCTATCCGAGGGTTGGCCTGATTAAAGGAATCCCGGGCTTCTGGGCTGGGACTGCGGCGGCAGCCCACCGGGTGGCGCCGCGAACCGGGCCCGCTGCAGATCCCAGATCGCCAGCAGCGCTGCGAACGCCACCAGCATCGCCAGACCTATCCCCAAAGAGACCTTTGGCCGTTGCGATCGGGTGCGCCTGCGCCGAGGCGCCTGGGCGCCCCCCAGGGGCCGAGCGCAACGGCCGCACACCAGCCGCCCGGCCAGGCTGCGATCCGCCTTCACCGACCAACTCCCGCAGTAGGGGCAAGCCATGTCCGCCAGAACGACTGGTCGTGGTTCACGTATTCAAATACGGGCTCATCCTCCGACGTCAGTTCTTCAGCTTTTCCCGCCATGGGTCAGCAACACCGGGTAAGGATCCAAGGTCACGCCCTGCAGGCTGGCGGTACCGATCTGCTCAAACAGGAGGCCGTAGCCATTGAGCATCACCGGTAGGTCGCCGGGAACGATCACCCGCCCCACTGGGCAATATTTGATCAGCCGGAACCCGAGGTCGATGTCGGGACCGACGAACTCGTAGTAAGGATCTTCCGGGGTGTCCAATTCCTCGATGCGGAGCGCACGATTGCGGGACAACAGGGTTGCTGCCCAGGCGGCGGAGTGAATCCCGAAGCCGTAATCCCTGGTGTATTCCTCGTTCAGCTCTGCGACCAGGTTGGTGAACAGCTCAAGGCTGTCGGCGAAATCCAGGGGTGTCTGCGGTGAGCAAGCAAAGAGAACTTCGTCGCCAATCACTTTGTGGACGGTGAGACGTGGCATCGGGCCGCGGCCACGAAAGCCAGATCGCGCTGAACGCACGGCATTGAGCTTCCGCATCACGGTGCGGATGGTGTGGCTGTAGAAGTGCTGCATGGCCGGCACCCACCCCGGTTCCATCCCGATCGAGGGATGGAGGGACTTGAAGGTGGTGCTGCCCACGACGTCCACGGAGAGCAGCAGGATGATGTCGGCGTCGTGAAGCAGCGGCACAGCGTGCTGGTGGTGTCAGCACCATTGGTAGGTGGTTTGCCGCCGCCGCGCTACGGATCGCGTCATTTGCCTGACGGCTACACGCTCCTGGGGTGGTCGCCCTTGGCTCCAGCTCGCCTGAAGCGCCCACCCCTTGAGCCGGTACGGGTGTTCTGGTCAACGCCAGCCCTTGATTCACCCCAAATGTCTGGGGCTCGGCAACCAAGGCACGCACCTCAGAGCCCATGCTCATTGGCCTTGCCAGTTGATCATGTCGTTTTCTGTCGTCCCCTTGTCTTGTATGGGTCTGCGTCCAAGAATTGAACTCCACTAGATTTTCAGAGTTGAAAAGCTTAGGTGGAAACAAATTTCTCCTGGTTCTTTCGGCGTTGATGCTGGCTGGGCTCAGTGCTATTTCGCTGTTCAGCTACCTGCGAGCGCGATCGTTGATAGATTTGCAGATAGTAAAGAACGATCTGCCGCTGACCTCGGAAGCGATCGTCTCTGGCCTCGAGCATGATCTTCTCCAGCCAATTCTTGCTTCTGGCTTGATGGCGGATAATACCTTCCTCGAAGATGCCATTAGCAGAGGCGAATACGAGCCAAAGTTGCTGACTGACTACCTCCAGGGCGTTCAGGATAAGACGGGTGCCATCACAACATTCCTGGCATCGGAGCGGACTGGTCGCTACTACCATCCCAGCGGTGTTCTAAAGCGGTTAAGCCCTGTCGATCCCCAGGACAGCTGGTACTACCGCTTTCGTAATTCCCGCCAGCTGATAGAAATTAATATCGATCGCGACACAGCCAATCTCTCACGCGTCACGGCGTTCATCAATGTGCGTCTGCAGGATGCGGGTGGCCGTTTTCTTGGTGCTACGGGGCTCGGGCTTGACGTGCGGCTGCTGCAAGATCAGCTCAGTCGCTATCAACAACGGTTTGGCGCCCGCATTCTGCTCGTTGACCGCCTAGGGCGCATCGTCATTAGTTCTGATGACCGCCGCGGAAATCTGTCCCAGATCGCGGGCCTTGGACCGCTGAGCCGGCGCATCCTTCAGCAGGCCAGCACGAGTCTGAAAGTCCAGGAGAATGGTCGTGACTTCTACGTTCGCGCTACGCGCATCAAGGAGATCGGCTGGACGCTTGTGGTGATTCAGGAGCGCACTGCCGAGCAGAGCGCCTTCATGGGCCTGCTCACCCAGAACCTGGTGGCAGCCGTCTTGATTGGCGTGGTGCTGCTGATTCTCGCCCAACTGACCCTCGGCCGGGATCAGCAGCGCCTGGAGGCCATCGCCCAGACGGACAACCTCAGTGGTTTGCTCAACCGGCGAGTCTTCGAGCAGCTGTTTCAGCAGCTCGTCGCTCTTGCCAAACGCAGAGATGAACCACTGGCCGTGGCCTTGATGGACATCGATCACTTCAAACAGGTCAATGACACCCATGGTCACTTGGTTGGTGATGCGGTGATCTGCCATGTCAGCCGCAGACTGAAGAGTCATCTGCGCGAGTCGGATCCGCTGTTCCGCTGGGGCGGCGAGGAATTTCTGCTGCTGTTGCCCGGCTGCGATCTGGAAGAAGCCCAGGTGCGTTTGGCATCGATCCGTACCGACTTGGCCCACCACCCACTGGACACTGACGACACGGCAGGCCCTCTGGGCGTGACCATGAGTTTCGGTCTCACCCTGCACCAGCCCGGTGAGAGCAGTTCACAGCTGCTGCATCGGGTCGACAAAGCCTTGTATGAGGCCAAACATGCCGGTCGTGATCGCATCTGCATCAGCCCTTCAGTACCGATGTAGAGGCCGCGGAGCATCAGGCCCCTGTTGAGGTCATGGGTGTCCCCTTGGTTCGGTCCGCGGCCCTGGCCGCCCGGCTTGAACCCCCAATCGAGGAGCTGTCCTACCTCGAGAGCGACGTGCTCGTGAAAACCAGCAGCAGAGGTCTCCATGATCTGACATCTCACCAGCCTTTATCTGGGCTGGACCGATGACATGAGCCACGAGCAGGGTTGGGCGCCCTAGGTGGACTGACCCCGGTGGTGACCTACGGGAAGGGGATGGGCGCCGGGGTGAGCGGGCCAAAGCGGCCTGGCTGCTCGGCTTCCGACGCGGAACTGTTGGGATTGAGGCTGGCGATCAGCTCAGGGGCCATGCCCGCATCAAAAGAGAAGCGCCCCGGACCATTCAGCAACAGGGCCAGGCTGCCTCCCAGGTAGAGCACCACCAGTTCCAGTACGTAGATGTTCAGCCCGGCAGTGAGGATGTGCTGGTAGGCCGCCGTGGCCATGGTGCCGGTGAGGGCCAGGGCGCCGAGGGGTGTGAGCAGCCCCAGGATCACCAGCCAGCTGCCGATCAGCTCGGAGAAGCCCGCCACATAGGCAAAGAACAGGGGGAAGGGCAGATGCAGAGAGGCCACGTAGGTGTTGGCGAACTGCTGCGGATCGGCGAGCTTCTCCTGGCCGTGGTGAATCATCATCACGCCAATGCTCAGCCTCAACAGCAGCAAGCCGGCAGAGCCAAGCAGGCCAGGCCTTTGCAGATAGGCCAGCAGGGCTGGCTGGAGTGGAGCCAGGCCAGCGCGCAGGGCGCCCCCAGGTGAAGGCAGGCTTTGGGTTGCCAGCCAGAGGGCGAAGCAGGCGCCTGCGAAGCCACCGAAGAGCTCCAGCAGTTGGACTGTGGACATGGCCATTGGGCATTTATGAGATCTTGGCAGGCCCCGTGAAGAAACGTGAAGCACGGGCTGGCTCCGGCCCTGCCCTGCTGCGCCAGTCGCTTTCAGCTGCCGCCGTGGGGCAGCCCGCTCGCGCTCCCGGAGGCGGCGGGGCAAGATGTAACGACTTCGTTACAAGGGTCATGACGCTGGGCGAGCTTGTTCTGGAAGCCCTGAGTTCGGGTGTGATCACCGAGCCGGAGATCGATTGGCTGATCTCTGAACAGAGCCGCTTCTCGAGGCCTGAGCAGGCGGCCGTGCAAAGGCTGGGCCGGCTCCTGGATCAAGGCGGGATTCAGTTGGGCTGCCGGCTGTCTTCCAAGCTGCTGCGCCACCGGCAGGTGCGCGACGAATGGATCGAGCCACTCGGCCGCCGCCGCGGCGTTGCCCAGGCCGCCTGACCCCCGGCTGCGCCCCCTGGGGAGATCTGGATCAGCGTGGAGTGGCCGGTTGCTCCTTCAGGTCCCTTCGTTCCCCGGAGCCGGCCTGCCGCCGCAGCGTTCCCAACTGTTGAGCAGTCCATTGAGCTCGTTCTGGAGGGATTGCAAATCGGCAATCCGCTGCTCGATCTCACCGGCCTTGGCGCGGATCGTGGTCTGCAGCTGGTCGCAGGTGCACACCCCGGAGCGGCGGGCCTCCAGTACGGCTTTGATGGTGGGCAGCGGGAGTTCGAGCCCCCGCAGGGTGCGGATCAGGGCCAGTTCTCCATACACCGACGCATCAAAGAGCCGGTAGTGCCCCTCGCTGCGGCCAGATGGACGCAATAAACCCTGATCGCAATAGAAGCGGATTGTTTTGACGGACACGCCCGACTGGGCAGCGACCGCACCGATCTTTTGAGGCTCCTGGGCCAGTAATTCCTCCTGCTGTCGCGCAGCCACTTGACTCTCCATCAAGGGGAGACCCCATCGTAGGAAGAGCGCCAACTCCCCACCCATGCGTTCCCTCGCTGCACCGCTCTTGCTGGCTGGGATCTTCACCGGCCCGGCCCTGGCCCAGGGCGATCCCCACCAGCACCATCACCACCACCATCAGGCGGCTCCTGCTGCCGCCTCCCCCAGCCAGGCCCATGCCGGCCACAGTCATGACGTTGGCGCAGCCGGTGCCACCTACGACCTGCGCTGGATCGACGCGATGGTGCAGCACCACACCGGTGCGCTGCGGATGAGTGAGTTTGTGTTCAACATCAACCACCCCGGGGTGGGCACCCTGGCCAACGGCATCTGGAGCGAGCAGGCCCGCGAGATCAAGGCGATGGGGCAGTGGCGCAAGGCCTGGTATCCGGAGGCGCCGGTGTTCCCCGTGGCCCTTCGGCCGGGCGGGGATCCCAACTCCATGGGCGGCCTGGAGCGGATGGGCTCCGCCCAGATCTTGGCGATGCAGATGATGGGCTCGACCCCCACCAAGGACAGCCGGGTGGTGTGGTTTCTCGAGGGGATGATCGCCCACCACGGCGGTGCCCTGCAGATGGCCCACGACGCCCTGGCGAAGAGCGCCAATCCCACGGTTCGCCGACTCGCGCGCCAGATCATCGTGGCGCAGCGCACCGAAATCATTGCCCTGCGCCGGATGCTGCGCCAACAGGGATTGAGCAAGCCGGAGTACAGCCAATACGACGCCCTCTTTCGCCTCTGAAGCCTCCAGATTTCACTCCTTGCTGGCCAATTGCCCACCCACTGATGGATGCCTTTGCCCTGTCCAGTCGCCTGATCCTGCTCGCCCTGGCTGTGGCGGCAGCCCCTCTTGCAGGCCACGCCCACCCCAAGGGTCTTTACGACAATCAGCAGCAGGCCGAGCAACGGGCTAAGGAGCTCGGCTGCACGGGCACCCACCAGAACAGTGGCAAGTGGATGCCCTGCAGCGATGAGGCAACCCTGCACCATCACCTGCGACACCACTGAATTGCCATGGCTTTTTTGCCCAAACCCCGCTGGCGTCAGCTGCACCGCTGGGTGGTGCCCATTGCCGCAGCACCGCTGTTGCTCACGGCGGCCACGGGCTCCCTCTACAGCCTGCTGCTGGAGCGGGGCATCGATGCCTTCTGGCTCCTCAAGATCCACTCTGGTCGTTTCGGCCCGGTGAATCTCCAGCCTTACTACTCGGGGCTGCTGGGGCTGTTCACCTTGGTGGTGATTGGTTCCGGCCTGGCGCTGCTGCTTGCAGGCCGCAGGGCTAGGGCCTGAGTTCGATGCCGGGGTAGGGACTTGCGGGAAACCCGGGCAGCCGAAACCAGGATGGGATCGTTCCCGCTTGATATCTCTAGTTACGGGAGAGTTAAGCCGCCGGTGGCGGGTCGGCCCGCCAGCATGGGGACACTTGTGGTTTCCCCGTGCTGCTCAACCCCTTCTGCCCGCTCAGCACCGCCAAGGTGCTCGCCCTGAAGGCCACCGTGCTGCTGCTGCTCACCCTGCTGATCAAGTCCAGGATTCAGATCGCGACCGGATCGGCCATTGGGATTGTTCTGCTGCTGTTGCAGACGCTGGTGTTCCTGGCTATCAGCGGTGGCTTGGTGCTGGCGGCTGGTGGAGCAGCGGTCTACGCCACGCAGCGGCGCCGCACCGCTGCGGCCTGAGGTTGATTCATGGCCGTTGAAGTTGCCCTGGCGATGCTGCAGCGCGATAGCCGCTGGCTGATGCAGCTCCGCGACGAGATTCCCACGATCGTCGCGCCCGGCTGCTGGGGACTCTTTGGCGGGCACCTCGATCCCGGCGAAACGCCGGAGCAGGCCCTGCGGCGGGAGCTGCTGGAGGAGATCAGCTGGCAGCCCCCAGCGGTGGAGCTGGTGATGGTGCATCACATCCATCGCCGCACGGCCCATGTGTTCCAGGCCGAGCTCTCGGTGCCGTTGGAGCACCTGCAGCTGCTGGAGGGGCAGGACCTGGCCCTGGTCAGCGCTGAGGAGCTGTTGGTGGGAGCCATCTGGAGCAGCCGCCTGGGCAGCCATCGACCCCTGGCCGATGGCTTGCTGGAGGTGATGCAGCACGTGCTCACCCAGCAGGTGTGAGCACGCCGAAGGCCAACACCACCCATGACGCCACCGGTTTCCCCTGCCCCGCCCCGCGCCGTGAGCCTCGTTGAGGCCTCCCGGTTTTGGTTCCAGCTGGGCTGGGTGAGCTTCGGGGGGCCGGCCGGGCAGATCGCCCTGCTGCATCGCGAGCTGGTGGACCGGCGCCGCTGGCTCTCGGAACGGCGTTATCTGCACGCCCTCAACTACTGCATGCTGCTGCCGGGGCCGGAGGCCATGCAGCTGGCCACCTACCTGGGCTGGTTGATGCACGGCGTGCCCGGCGGGCTGATCGCCGGGGGACTGTTCGTGATTCCGTCGGTGTTCGTGCTCACGGCCCTGGCCAGCGTGTACGCGCTCTGGGGGCAGCTGCCGCTGCTGGTTTCGGTGTTCGCCGTGCTCAAACCGGCGGTGCTGGCCATCGTGCTGATGGCCGCCTGGCGCATCGGCCGCCGCACCTTGCACACGCCGCTGCTGGTGGCCCTGGCGGTTGCCGGTTTCCTGGCCCTGGCCCTGCTGGATCTGCCCTACCCCCTCGTGGTGATCGCGGCGGGCGTGATCGGCCTGCTGGCCGCCCGCTGGCGACCGGCGCTGTTGCTGCGTGGTGGCTCCCATGGATCCGCGGCGGCCGACGCAGACGCGAATCGGCCTGATGCCCTGCACGACGACCACACCGATAGTCCCGAGCACGCCCGCTTCTGCCGCCGGCGCCTGGCCCTCACCCTGTTGATCTGGGCCCTGGCCCTGCTGCTGCCGCTGGCTGCCCTGGTGATTGCCGGCGGTTGGAGCAGCACCCTGGCGCTGATGGCGCGCTTCTTTACGCGGGTGGCGCTGCTCAGCTTTGGCGGCGCCTACGCCGTGCTGCCCTACGTGGCCCAGGGCGCGGTGGAGCACTTTGGCTGGCTATCGGCTCCGCAGATGCTCGACGGCCTGGCCCTGGGCGAAACCACCCCGGGGCCATTGATCATGGTGGTGGCCTTTGTGGGCTTCATGGGCGGCTGGAATCAGTCGCTCGCGGCTGGCTTGAGCCCCTGGCCCCTGGCCCTGGCGGCGGTGGCCGTCACGGTGTGGTTCACCTTCCTGCCCTCCTTCGGCTTCATCCTGGCCGGCGCACCGCTGGTGGAAGCCTCCAGACGCGACCTGCGTTTCGGCGCCCCGCTGAGCGCCATCACGGCCGTGGTGGTGGGGGTGATCGCCAGCCTGGCGCTGTTCTTCGCCGGCCCGGTGCTCTGGCCCGCCGGCGCCTTCAATCCCTGGGCGGCACTGGTGGTGGCGGCGGCCTTGTTTGCCCAGCTGCGGCTGCGTTGGAGCGTGCTGCAGGTGATCGGTGCCGCTGCTGGTTTGGGTGTGTTGCTCGCGGCGGTCGCGCAGCTCTCAGGCTGATCGCCAGCAAACACAACAAAGCCCGGAGCGTTGGCCCCGGGCTCACGATTGGGTTTGTGCTGGGTGATCAGATCGTGGGATCTGAGGGTCTTCAGTTGTGGTCGGAGCTGCTGGCGCTGGCACCTGGGGCCAGGTGTCGAGGGTGATGTTCCGTCAGGTCCGGGGCACCTAGGGCGATGCAGTGGACGGCCGTTGCGGCCTGGAACATCAAGGATCCGTTGAGAGTGTTGGAGCAGGGGCCGGATCGTCAGCGCGCTCCTATCTGGTGCTCAGGGGGGGTGTCTTCCATCAATGGAGCCTCCGAATCCCGTTGCAACCACGATGGATCTGCCGGCAGGAGCTGACAAGCGCTCGAGGGCGATCGACACCGCTCTTCACCGGGGGCAATGGGAGTTCATGAAGGGGGCTTCACAGCTGGAGCCAGGATGCGGCGGCACCACCGTTCCACGGGCCCCAAGTGGCATCCCCCCTGCAGATCCGCTCCTACGAGCCGGCCGACTGGCCAGCGGTGTGGGCGCTGCTGGAGCCGGTGTTCCGCGCCGGTGAAACCTTTCCCCACGACCCCGCGATCTCGGAGGCCGAGGCCCAGCTGGCGTGGGTGGAGCAGAGCCAGGTGGTGATCGTGGCCGTGGATGGGGCCGGCGCCGTGGTGGGCACCTACTACCTCAGGCCCAACTCCCTCTGCCTGGGCGCCCATGTGGCCAATGCCGGCACGGTGGTGGCGGAGCACTGCCGCGGCCAGGGCATCGGCAGCCGTCTCTGCCAGCACTCGCTGCAGGAGGCCCGGCGGCTGGGGTTTCGGGCGATGCAGTTCAACCTGGTGGTGAGCACCAACACCGCCGGCATCCGCTGCTGGCAGCGCAATGGCTTTGCGGTGGTGGGCACCCTGCCGGGAGCCTTTCGCCACAGCCAGTTGGGCTATGTCGATGCCTTGGTGATGGTGCAGGGGTTGGTGGACGGGGCGACGCCATGACGGTGGTGCCGCTGCGCTGTGGATCAGTCCTCGGGCTCCGGGCTGGGGGCCGGCAGCCGCCGCTCCACCTGGAGAAACACCAGCCAGGCCACGCCAGCGCTGATTCCGCTGGTCCAGTCGTTGCGCAGCAGCTCCACGATCGCCACCGTGCTGGCGCCGATGCGCAGGCCCCGCAACAGAAAGCGGCCCAGTTGCTCCAGGCGGAAGGTTTCCAGGTGGCGGTTCATCGGTTCTGGACGCACTAGCCCCTGCGTGCAAGACAGGTTTCCCTGGCCCTCCTACTGCCGCTCGGCGTAGCTGGCTGCCCACACGGCCGCTGCCATGCCCCCGGGCACGATCCGCTGGAAAGGCGCACTGGTCAGGATCTCGCGCACCGCTTCCCCCAGCAGTTCGGTGGAGCGGCTGTGGGGGAGGCGATGGCTGAGCTGCTGATGGCCGGGTGATGGCCCAACACCGCACCGTGGCGGGAGAAGGCTAAAATGGTCACAAATAGAGGGTCAGGCGTGCCTGAAGTAGTCGCAAGCCAGGTGTCGGTGCGGGATCTCAAAACCCACCTCTCCGAATGGCTGGCCCGTGCCCAGTCCGGTGAGGTGGTGGAAGTTACCTCCCATCGCAAACCCATCGCTCGCATCACCGCTGTGAAGCCAGCGGACTCAGGGATCAGCAGCCCGCTGCAAAAAGCGATTGATGCGGGCCTGATCAGCTGGAGCGGCCAGAAGCCCAACTTGCCCCCACCCGTGAAGTTGCGGGGGCAAGGGAAGTTACTTAGCGACATCGTGATGGAGGATCGGGGTTGAGCTGGTGATCCTCTTCTGTGACACCAGTGCCCTGATGAAGTTGCTGGTTGACGAGGCCCAATCAGATCAGATGCGGCAGATCAGCACCACTGTTGATGCCATCGGGGTCTGCCGGATCAGCTGGGCCGAAACAATGGCTGCCCTGGCTCGCCTCGAGCGGGAAGACCCGGTTTGCAACGAAGATCTCGAACAGGCTCGGCAGCACCTGATCCAATCATGGAAGACCTTCACCATTGTTGAAGTGAGCCAGCCATTGGTGGAAACGGCTGGGCGCTTTGCCGACGTCTTTGCCCTTCGCGGATACGACAGCGTGCAGCTCGCCGCGGCACATGAACTCCATGTCAACGCTGAACAGACCGTTCTCTTCGCCTGCTACGACCGTCGACTGAATCAGGCCGCCCAGCTCCTTCAGCTGGAGGTGTTGCCATGACCACCACTCCAGCTTCCACCGGCGAGATGGACCATCTCGATCAACTTGGGGCGAAGGCTGCTGGGCGTGCGCGAGGCCCTGCACCAGCGGCTGGGCGCACTGGGGCCAAGGCCATGCTTAAAGCCATCCGGCAGCGCTGGTGGATCGAGAACAGCTGGCATCGGGTGCGGGATGTGCCGCTGAGGGAAGACGCCAACCGCTACCGGGAGGACAACGGCCTCCAGATCCTGGCCACGCTGCGCAGCCTGGCGATCAATGCCCTGCGGCTGTAAGGAATCTGGTCGATAACCCCAGGTCGCGGTAGCGGGTGGAGGGGGAGAAGAGGGCTTCGATCTCGGCGCGGCTGTAGTGGCCGTGCACGCGCAACGGCACCGGCAACGCCCAGGGCCTGATCGAGGGGCCGCCACTGGTGCCGCTCGCGCTCGGCCCGGCCGGTCCCGAAATCCGGCTCCAACCCTGCCGTCGTTGATCCTCTGCCGAATCCTCCGAGGACTCTCCTGCTGCCCACCAACCCGACTCCTGTTGCGGTTGGCCGAAGGCTCAACTCGCGCCGAGGCTGGCAAGGATCTTGCGGGCTAGGGGTTCCTTGATTTCGTTGTGTCTGGGTACAGCTTCCTTCACACCTGTGGCTGGATTGATCCAGATGGAATGTGAAGCACCTTCCCTTTTGAGGAGGCAGCCAGCCATGCGAAGCCTCCGCTCCAGATCGCGGCGTTTTATCCGATCTGCAGTGGCATGCGCATGGCATCAGGCGGCAGTCCGCGACTGATCTCAGCCTCACGATCCTCAAGCAGAAGCTCAATCGCTGCCTGCAGATCTTGTTTGGCTTCCTCGATAGATTCACCCTGTCCGTTAGCCCCAGGGATCTCCAGGCAGATCGCCCAGAAACCTCCCTCAGGTGCCGGCTCAATCACTGCAGTCAGCTCCCCCTTCATGAAACCAGCCCACACCGCGATCCCTTCATTTTAGGTGGGAAGACGTTGTTAACCAGCCAGGGTTGATCAGGCGCCGTCCCACGTGGCCTGTTGCCCTGCCCCCCCTCAAACCGCCAAAGCCATCACCGGTAACCACGCCGCCGGGATCTCCCGCTCCAGACTCCAATTGAGGCGCTGGCAGCCCTGCAGCTGGGGCCGACCTCGACACCGTCTGGTGATCTCTAGTGCTTTGACGTAGCGACCCTTGTCGCCGCACCAGGCGATCCTGCTTAGGTCATCTGAATGCGAACGATCTTGTCCCACAGCTGTGTGGGCAGGAGCTGGCTGGCGATCACGGAAGCCGACTGGTGTCCGCAGAGGTAGCGGGCTGATGGCGTGGGGTCGGTGAGGGCTCGTTCGATGGTGCGTGCCACCTCCAGCGGTGGGGAGGCACCCCGGTAGACGGAATCCCAGCTTTTGCGCACGGCACGCATCATCGAGCTGTACACGCTGCACGACAACGATTGCTCCATCGAGGGGGAGACAACATGGGCAAAGTCGGTGGCGATCACGCCTGGCTCCACCACCACCACGCTCACACCGAAGGCCTTGAGCTCGAGTCGCAAGGCATCGCTGAGGGCCTCCACCGCAAACTTGCTGGCCCCATACCACCCAGATCCGGGTGACACCCAGCGACCGGCAATCGAGGAGAGATTGACGATGCGACCGCTACCCCGCTCTCGCATGGCAGGGAGCAACTGCTGCGTGAGCCCCATCAGTCCAAACACGTTGACGTCGAAAAGCGCCCGGGCGCGCTCCAGGGGCAACGTCTCCAGCGGACCGACTTCCCCGTAGCCGGCATTGTTGACCAGGGCATCGAGTGCACCCACCTTGGCGGTGAGCTGCTCCGCGAGCTCGCGGCGTGATTGGTCATCGCTGACATCCAGCGCCATCACCTCGGCGCCCAGGGCGGCCAGGGGCTCCATCGCCTCCAGCCGGCGCGCTGCCGCAAACACGCGCCAGCCCCGCTCCAGCAACAAGCGCGCTGTCGCCGCACCAATGCCGCTGGAGGCTCCGGTTACAAGAACGGTTGGGGCTGGCATACCAAGCTCTCAAGGCCACTCATCCGCTGAACTGTGGCAGCCTCAGGGCCCGGCAGCCCATCCCTGGCGATGACCACCCTCCGCACCCTTCCCGTTCTGCTGCTCCTGGCCGCTGGGTTCGCCCCGTTGGCCCCGCTGGATGCCCAGGCCGGCCCGATCCTGCGCCGGGCCCAGGAACGCAAGGCCTGCCAGGAATTCGCCGGCAAGCTCCAGGCCGCCAGCGGCAACCCCCAGCAAGCCCAACTGGTGTACCAGCAGGGCGTGCTGAAGCTGGTGGAAACCTTCGGTGAAAATCCCTGCGGCGACATTCCCGCCCCCGTCGCCGCGGCACCTGCTCCAGCGGCCGCTGTTAGTCCCGTGACGGCTCCGGCCACCGCCAAGCCCGCCAATCCCCAGCAGGCCCAGGCCTGCCAGGAGTTCGCCGGCAAGCTCCAAGGCGCCCAGGGCAACCCTGCCCAGGCCCAGCAGATCTATGCGATGGGCACCCAGAAGCTGAGCGGCATGTTTGGCCCCAACCCCTGCCCCAACGTGCCCAAGCCCTGAGCCGGAGGGACCTGGCCCTACCCCGCTTCCTCTTCGCCACCACTCGCCGCTGGATGGCCCACCAGCTCAGCGGACTCACAAGCGGTGATCCAGCTGCGCAGCAGCGGGTAGCGCTGCACCATCGCGGCGTATTCCGCGGATTGGCGGTAGGTGGCCTGCAGGAGCCGGTAGTCCTGATCGGGTTGCATCGACTGCTGCTCGCCTGCGACCAGCTCTGTTTCCAGGGCGAGCGGCCTGCGGCCTGGGTGTTCGGTTGTCATGGAAATCCTGCGGGCGCTCAGGGTTGCTGCAAAGCGCTCCGCTGCAACGCTGTCGCGGCCGGCGGGTTGTGGGGGCCGCTGTCAGCGGGATCAAACAGACGCCACTGCCCTGCGCTCAGGGCCTGGGCCGCAACACCAGCCACACCACCAGCAACAGGCTGGTGGTGCTCACCGCCGTGAAAATCCAATCGGCGTAGGGCGTCCAGGGCATCCCATCAGCCTGCCAGAGGCGATGGGCCGTTGCCTCCACTGCCAATGTGGGGTGTGGCTGCCTGCCACAAGGGGAGGGAACGTGCTCAGAGCGCTGGTGGTTGTGGCCTTGAGCTTGGTGATGCTGCTGACGGCACCCTGCGCCCACGCCAGCAGCAGTGCAGGGCAGCGTTTTCTCTGTGAGGGCGACCCCCTGGAAGCCATCGCCTTCAACGGGGCGGTGGATGCGGTGGATATCCCCAACAGCAACGCCGACACCGTGCCTGGCGCCTTCTTGGTTGTGCGTTGGCGCCAGTTGAGCCTGCAACTGCCGCGTACCAACAACGCCGGCGTGCCCAGTTACTCCGATGGTCGCTGGTGGTGGCAGGCACGCGATCCCGATCACCCAGACTTCGCCCAGTTGTTGCGCGGCCATGGGGAGCGCTACAGCTGCGAGCGTGAACAATCGGGCCCAGCAAGCCCACAATGAACAAGCTCTCCTCAGGCTCTTCCATGGCTGATCACGACGGTCGCAAGCTCAGCGTTCGGGAGATGATCAACGCCCACCTGTTCCCGGTGTTGGCCTTGCTGGCCACGGCCAGCTCCGTGTCGATTGCCCTGTCCCTGGGCCCCATTGCCGGCCAGGCCTCCAGGTGGAACACTTGCTACGACGCAGGATTGGCCTGGTTGCAGCGCAACAGCCCCCGCATCCAGGGTGGCGACCGCACGGCCATCGCGGCCAACTACTGCAACGGCGGCTTGCCCAACAAGCCGGCGCGATAAAGCGGGCAGGGTTCATTACGGCTTCTCTCTTGGCCAGAGATCAGGGCGAGGCCAAAGCCCGGATCGTTGCCAAGATCTCCGGTATGAGAAACACCTTGCTTGCGGTCGCAGCGGCTGCTGCCTTGGCCTCCACCACCTCCGTGATGCCCGCCGCCGCTCAGCCACTGAGCCAGGTTGACACCGTCACCACGGCTCTGAATTCCATTCCGGACATCATCTTCTACAAGGACACGCAAGGTGTTTACCGCGGCGGCAACACCGCATGGGCGGCCCTGCTGGGCAAGCCGCTCAACCAACTGATTGGCAAAACCGACTTGGATCTCTTCCCAGAAGAGATGGCCAAATCCTTCCAGGCCTATGACAAAGCCATGCTGGCCGCTGGTACACCCACCCGAAACAACGAATGGCTGGTCTATCCCGACGGTAAAAGGGTTTACGTCGAGACGCTGAAAACCCCCTGGCTCGGCCAGGACGGTCAAGTGCTGGGTGTGCTCGGGATCTGCCACCAGATCAAGCCCGATTCGGCCCCCAAGCCCTGACCCTCACTGGGCGCTGTCGTGCTCCTGCAGGAAGCGCTCCAGGCAGGTCCCGTACACCTCGGGTCTCTCCAACAGCGCGTGATGGGCCGCCCCGGGGATCACCTCCAGCCGTTGCTGGGCCAGCTGCTGCCAACCCTCCATCGCGCGCGGGGTGACGAAGTCGTGTTCCGCCGCGAGCAACAGCACCGGCAGGGTGAGGGAGCCCAGGCTCGGCTCCGTCGCGCACCAGTCGGCAATCACGTCAACACCGCGCCAATGGCTGCCCGGGTGACCTGGGGCGTAGGCCGCCAGCAGCTCCGGCGGGCGTGGCGTCGCTCGGCAGACGTGGGTCGCATCAAAGCGGGCGGCGTCGTCCTCGAGCTGGGCCAGCAGGGCTGCCACCTCCTCCAGCAACACGGGCACCGAGCTCGGCACATTGGAGAGGGTGAGCGAGCGGGGCAGCGGTAAGCCAGCGTTGGCGCTGACGGCCTCAAAGGCCAGGATGCCGCCGAAGGACTGGCCGTAGAGGTGATAGGCCGGGCTGCCCTGCTGCATCGGGATCAGCCCCTTGGCCACCAAGGCCTCCACCACCTCCACCAGGTCGTGCACGGAAGCCGTAATGGAGTACTCCTCAACCTCGGGGCTGGGCCGCTCACTGCGGCCACAGCCCAGTTGGTCGAAGAACACCACCGGGCGCGGCAGTTGGCCGCTGAGGGGAAACAGGTAGTCGCTGGGAACGCCTGGTCCGCCGTGGCACACCAGCAGGGGCAGGCCATCGGCTGTGCTGGCAGCGCGGTGTTGCCCAGCCCAAAGATGGCAGCGACCGGCCCGCACCGGCAGCAGCATCGAGTTCCAGTTCGCTGGCATGGCTGACGCGTCCGCTGCAGACATGGGGGTGGCATCGCCGGGGATTGGATTGTCGTCCGGCCTCCGGCTGCATGCTCGGGCCGTTGGACTGCTGCGATGGCTGCCGCGTGCGCCGCTGTGTTTGGCCCCTAGGGTCGCGCCTGGCACCAAGCCCCTTGCGCCGCGCCCATGGCTTTGATCCACCTGATCAGTGTGGGGTCGCGCGGCGATCTGGAGCCTTACCTGGCCCTGCTGCTGGAGCTCCAGCGCCGCGGCCACACCGTGAAGCTAATCGGCAGCCCCAATTTCGCGGATGCGGCCCGCCATGCCGCGATTGGGTTTGAACCCCTGCCCGGTAATTTCCGCGATTTGTTGGCCTCCCCTGCCGGATTGGCACTGATGCAGGGCAAGCCGGTGCGGCTGGTCACCGACGCGCTGCTGCTGCAGTGGCTCACCACAGCCCGCGAGGCCATCCGGGGCTGCGAGTTGCTGCTGGTACCGCCCCTGGCGCTGTGGGCCTATCACCTGGCAGAAGCGGAGGGTTGTGGCTTTGCCGTGCTCAGTCCGTTCCCGGTGGTGGCCACTGCGGCCTTCCCCTTCCTGAGGTTCCCCGCCGGCCAGCCGGCCCCCGGCAGGGTGCAGCGCCGCTTGAACCGACTCAGCTACCTGGCCTTCCGTCTGCTCAAGTGGCGCCAGGAATCCAGGCTGATCCAGGCCTTCCGCAGCCAGCAGTTGGGTCTGCCGCGGTTGCCCTGGAGCGGTGCTGCCGCGCGCCGCGATCCCCCTCTCCGGTTAACCACGCCGCCGATCCTCCATCTGTTCAGCCGCCATGTGCTGGAGCGGCCGGCGGATTGGCCCGACCATGCCCAGGTGACGGGCTATTGCCTCAACCCAACGTCGCCAGCGGAGAGCTACGGCCCGCCGCCCGATTTGCAGCGCTTTCTCGAAGCCGGCCCGCCACCTTTTTATGCCGGTTTCGGCAGCATGATTCCCCGCGATCCCGAGGGACTGGGCGCGGTGCTCGTCGAGGCCGCCCGGCTGGCGGGCCAGCGTCTGATTCTCGCGCCGGGCTGGGGCCGGGTGTTGCCCTCTGGCGACCTGCCCCCCACGGTGTATGTGCTGGAGGAGTGCCCCCACGACTGGCTGTTCCCCCGGATGCGGGGCGCCGTGCATCACGGCGGAGCGGGCACCACGGCCGCCACGCTGCGCAGTGGAATCCCCTCCACGGTGGTGGCGTTCTTCGCCGACCAGCCGGCCTGGGGCCGAACCCTGGAGCAACTCGGTGTCAGTCCGGGCACCCATCACCACAGCACGCTCACGGCCCCAGCCCTGGCGGAGTGCCTGCAGACCATGGCCGAGATCCCCAGTTACCGCTCCAGGGCAGAGCAGCTGCGCGATCAGCTCGCTGCCGAGAACGGCCTCGCCACGGCGGTGGCTGCCCTGGAGGCGCTGTTGGTTGATCAAGCAGAAGTCAGTGATCAGCAGGGCTGATCGGTGCCATTAGGCCTGCTGCGGTCCAAAGCAGGGCACGAGGTGGCCGGCAAGTGTGAATTGGTGTTACGTTCAGATGAGCGAGCGGATTTCCGCCCCGCATCTACGTACTGCTGCCTAGCCAGGCCTTCGGGCCGAGCTCCGGCGAGCCCTTTCCCCAACCGTTCTCATGACAACCACTCTCCAGCAGCGCCAAGGCGCTTCTGCGTGGAACCAGTTCTGCGAGTGGGTCACCTCCACCAACAACCGCCTGTACGTGGGCTGGTTCGGTGTACTGATGATCCCCTGCCTTCTGGCTGCCACCATCTGCTTCATCGTTGCCTTCATCGCTGCTCCCCCCGTCGACATCGACGGCATCCGTGAGCCCGTTGCTGGCAGCCTGATGTACGGCAACAACATCATCTCTGGTGCTGTTGTGCCTTCCAGCAACGCCATTGGCCTGCACTTCTACCCCATCTGGGAAGCCGCCAGCCTCGATGAGTGGCTGTACAACGGTGGTC